>JBMYXB010000190.1:0-1642 GCA_049608005.1 Vicingaceae bacterium | reverse complement strand
CAATTTGCTTTCGCATTTTTTTAACAATTCCCAGTTTTCTTTTTTGGTCTAAATAAAGATATATTTCTGGTGGATTGTATTCTTGTTTTTTAGTCACCATATTCCAAATAATCACAGCTAATTTTCGAGCAGTCGCAGTAATTGCGGTTTTTCTACCACGCTTATAAGCTATTTTCTTAAAGAATTTAGTCAAATAACTATCTTTTAAATTTCCAATAGAATTAGCTGCATTTCTTAAAGCAATTTTTATCCTGTTACTACCTCTTGGTGTTCGATTACTTAAAACCTTACCTCCCGATATTTTTCGATTAGGAGCTAAACGTAACCAAGAAGCAAATTGCTTAGCTGTTTTGAATTTAGATAATCCATCAGTGCCAATTTCACTCATTAAAGTCAAAAGAGTAGCATGAGAAACACCTTCAATAGCCATTAAATCTACACCACCAAAAAATTGATAAGATACAGTATTCAAGTCTATATTTTTTGGTGCATTCTTATTTCTTCTTTTATGTGGTTTTGCTACTGGCATATCATCAATTGGGTTTTCCAATGAAGAAAAATAATCTTCGATACACTTTTTGATAGCTTCGTCACATTGTCTTATTTTCTTTTGAAAGAACATATAGCTTTCATATTCTTGCTCTAAACCAAAGAGGTACTCTTCTCTATTGTTGCCATGAAGGGCTTTTGCTATCTCTTCTTCTGATTTACGACAATTAAAATGTCGATGCTTCGCTAAACTATAAGGATTTAATTCCCCTCCAACAATAGCTTTAATGATTTTTAAGCCAGTTAATCCACAAATATCACTCACGACTACATCTAATCTGAAATTCAAAAGTTTTAAAAACTTCTGCATTTTGTTGGAAGACTGGGCGGCTTGTCCTATCATTTTTGCTCTTTGTCTACAATAGGTTCTTAGTCTGGTAGTCATATCATCAGGTAAAAAACTACCACTTAATAAACCTAAAGTGTGAAGTTTTTGTATCCACATACAATCTAGAACATCTGTCTTTTTACCTGTAATATTTTTGGTAAATTTGCCATTCGCCAATATTACCTCTAAACCATTGCTGACTAATTCAATATATAGATTTTGCCAATAATCTCCAGTAGATTCCATAGCTACAGTTTCTATATCTCTTTCTTGAAGCCATTTCCTCAATGCGACTAAATCTTCCGTATAAACACCAAATTCTCGTACATCTTTTTCAAGGTCTTGCCCAACTGATACGAAATGAAACTTACTTCCTATATCAATTCCAGCAGCCTTAGAATGGATAATATCCAGTTCTATTTTTTTGCCTTTCTTGCTCATTATTAAGCCTTTAATAATTGAAATAATAATTTTAGGCTCTAAGGAAATGCAGTTAATGTATTAATAATTATTCTGAGCGGGATACCATAAAAGGTTCACCAATTAAATTATAATCTATTCTTTTTATTCAATCAAAATCAAGTAAAAAGAACTATACATTTCGACCATAATAGCACACGGACTTTAAAAGTACCTCTAAAAAAAACGGTTTGACAAAGAGCCAATCTAATTTAGTAATTCTTTGGCTTTTTTCCCTTTTCAAGATTTTATGTACACCTCGTTAGCATCTTAGATTAAGTCCTGTTTTCAGTCTAGGGTAATGGC
>JBMYXB010000189.1:0-1650 GCA_049608005.1 Vicingaceae bacterium | reverse complement strand
ATCTTTCTTGGAAAACAGTAAATGGTGGAGAAGCAATAGAAAAATTATTGACTAAAGCCATTACCAATTTTAATGCTGAACAACCAGAATTAATTGTTCCTACTTTGTTAGAAGCGCATCAATTATTAAATAAATTGCCTGATAGCAATAAATGGAAATGGATAAAATTGAGTAAAATTAGAACTGTAATTGCAAATTGTGCTGGTCTTTTTGTAGAAGTAACAGCTAACGATTACAGCACCAGCTCTAATAACCAAATAGAATTAACTACAACTTTAATTAACCGTAGTAATTTAAACATCCAAATAGAAAGTATTAAATATGATAAAATAGATACCCTACTTAATTCTAAATTAAAAAACAATGTTCCTTTAAGCTTTAAAAGCACCATTGATTGTCCTAAAAATATAAACGATAAAAGCACTAATCCTTATTGGTTAAATGCTCCTTTTGAAGGTTTATATACTGTTCCTACACAAGATATGATTGGAGTACCACAAAACAGACCGGCTTTTCCAGTTTATCTTACTCTAAAAATTAATGAGACTTATTTTCCTATGTTTAGTGAAATTACTTACAAATGGACAGATAGAGTAAAAGGAGAAATTTATAGACCGTTTTTTTACGCACCTAAAGTTACTGCAAACATTGCAGATCCTGTTTATGTATTTGCTACCAGTGAACCTAAAGAAATTCGTGTTACCGTTAAAGGGCATCAAGCCAATATTAATGGAAACATAATTCTTCAACTTCCTGAAGGATGGAAATCAGAACCAACTTCAATCAACTACGATTTCAAAAATAAAAATGAAGAAAAAGTATTGATATTTAATGTTACTCCTTCTCAAAAAGAAAGTACAGGAACAATTGAAATTGATGGTAAAAAGAGTTTAATTTCTATCGAATACGATCACATCCTAACACAAACCTTATTGCCAGAAGCTACTGCTAAAGTGGTTCGTTTAAATGTAACTACTAAAGGAAAAACTATTGGCTACATTAAAGGTGCTGGAGATGAAGTTCCTACTGCTTTAGAACAATTGGGTTACAGAGTAGTAATGTTGGACGAAAACAGTTTAAAAAATGATGATTTAGCACAATATGATGCCATTGTTGCTGGAATTAGAACTTACAACACCAACAAATACATGGTTAATGTTTATGATCGTTTAATGCAATATGTAGAAAATGGTGGGAATTATATAATTCAATACAACACCAACAGAGGACTAGATACCAAAACAATGGCTCCATACCCTTTAAAGTTATCTAGAGATAGAGTAACTGAAGAAGATGCAGCAGTTACATTTTTAGCCCCTAAACATGCCTTATTAAACACACCTAATAAAATGACCAAAAACGATTTTAATAACTGGGTGCAAGAAAGAGGTTTGTACTTTCCAAATGAATGGGATGAAAACTATACTCCTATTTTAGGTTGGAACGATACCAATGAAGACTTGAAAAAAGGTGCTTTGTTAGTAGCTAAACACGGAAAAGGAAATTTTATTTATACCGGTATTTCTTTCTTTAGAGAATTGCCTGCTGGTGTTCCTGGAGCATTTAAGTTGTTTGCAAATATTGTTTCTTATGGGAAATAAAACAATGAGTGAATGAGTTAAGGAGAGAATGATTGAATAGTTGGAGGAT
>JBMYXB010000188.1:0-1728 GCA_049608005.1 Vicingaceae bacterium | reverse complement strand
AACAACCGAATAAAGTCCACGTGCACTTTATTCGCATTATGTGTTTACCTCAAATGTAAGAATTTACTTAATATCTTTCTTAGTTAAAATATAGTAGGAGATACCCCAAAAAGCAAAAATATAAATAACAGCAACTATAAGCGTTGTGTTTAAACTTATTGCTTCTGATAACATAGGGTTGTTCATTCCTTCAACCATTAATCCTTTAGGGGTTGGAAAAGGTGTAAGGTTAGATATTATTTTCATGGGGAAGTATTCAGCAATACTATCAGGGACTAAAAACCTTATTACCCATTCAGCGAAAATAGAACAGATAAAAGCTATAATAGATAGGGCAGAAGAGCGTATTAAAACCGCTACAATTAAACCTACAGACATATAGCCCAATGCTTGTATAAAATAAATGAGTAAGTATTTAATGTCTGTTAAAAACTCACCACCACCAGTACTAAATCCAAATATAGCTCCTAAAACAAAAAGGTAAGTTGTACTAATTAATGCAAAAGAAGTCATTAATAATATTTTAGACACTATAAAGTCAGCTTTACTGTTTCCGTCAATAACATGTTGTCTAAAAGTTTTAAAAGCAAACTCATTACAAACTAAAATAACCAGTAACATTCCTATTAGTAAATTAAACCAGCTACCAATATAAGTTACATTGTTCCATACATCCGGAAAATTGTACATGGTAGCAAAATCGATAGGAAAGCCTTCAAATTTAATTTGACCAGCTCCATAAAATACAATAGGTGTAAAGGCAAAAAATAATCCGAAAATAACCCAAAACGTAGTGTAAGGAAACAATTTCTTGTATTCTATTTGAAGCAGTTTTATCATTTAATTATTTCTAAAAAGTTAGCTTCTAAATCAGATTTATGCACTCCAATTTCTGAGGCAACAATTCCTCTATCAAACAATGCTTTATTTAAATAAGCGCTATCTTTCCCTTCGGCAAGCATTACAGCTATTTTGTTACCGCTTTCAGTAATGTTACTTACTCCATCAATTTGGCTCAATGTTAGTTTAAGAATGTCTAAATTTTCTGCAGACACAAACACTTGTTCCTGGTTGTTTAATACCGATTGTATAGGACCAGTAGTTAGTAAGTTTCCTAACTTAAGTACTGCAACGTGTGTACATACTTTTTCAACTTCATCCAAAATGTGGCTTGCCATAATAATGGTTTTACCTGCGGCTGCTAAATCTAAGATAATGGCTCTTATTTCTGCAATTCCTTGCGGATCTAATCCATTTGTAGGTTCATCTAAAACTAAAATATCTGGATCTCCTAAAAGGGCAGAAGCAATGGCTAAGCGTTGTTTCATTCCTAAAGAAAAAGTTTTGAATTTTGAGTTGGCTCTGCTGAGTAAATCAACAACGCTTAAAACTCTATCAACTTCACTTTCGCTAACATTTTTAATTTTACAAACGATAGAAAGGTTTTGTTTAGCAGATAGGTAAGGGTAAAAGTTAGGTGTTTCTAATAATGAACCAATCTTCTTCCTGTCATACTTGCTTGGTTGTTGTCCATTCCAAGAAAAAGAACCGCTATCAGCATTTAAAACACTTAGTAAAATACCTAAAGTAGTTGTTTTTCCACTTCCATTAGGGCCAAGTATTCCAAAAACTTCTCCTTGGTTTATTTGTAAACTAAGGTTGTTTAAGGCTTTTACTTTGCCGTAACTTTTAGATAATCCGTTTATGTTTAATACTGCTGTCATGTTT
>JBMYXB010000187.1:0-1845 GCA_049608005.1 Vicingaceae bacterium | reverse complement strand
ACTGAAATAAATAACGATTATTTTACTATTGAAAAATCTGAAGACGCTGTTAATTATGAATTTGTTGAAGAAATTGTAGGTGCTGGGAATAGCAATACTTTTAAAGAATACAACTACATAGATGATAGTTACACATCTGGCGTAATATATTACCGGTTAAAACAAACAGATTTTGATGGTGAGTTTGTTTATTTTCCTCCAAAATCTGTAAATCAAGAAGATACAAGTGAAGAGTTTAAAATTATCTCTGTACAACCTAATCCTTTTACATATAAATTTTCGATTAATATACAGTCTAAAAATGAGGGTGTGGCAGAGTTTACCTTAACAGATTTGAATGGGAACAATATACAAACATCTCTTGTTGGAATAAATGAAGGGAAAACAGAATTTATGTATATGCAAGGAAATAAATTAGCTGCAGGTACTTATGTTGTTAATTTAGTTATGAGGGGCGAAAAAATTAGTTACAAAGTTGTAAAGCAATAACTATAGAAGTAATCAAGAAAGCACCTATTGATCGGCTGATTCAAGAACTTTTAGCGAGTCAGTTTTATATAAAAAACATTAAAAAAAAGTTTATGGACAATTTTATAATCAAAATATTAATGGTGGATGATGATAATGTTTTTTCTCTTTTAGTTGAAGAATCATTAAAGAGAGAAGGTAATATAGAATTTAAATCAGTGAGCAATGCAAATGATTTTTTTGATGCTTTAGATTTTCAACCAGACATTGCTATTATCGATTACAATTTGCCAGATAAAAATGGAGTAGAAATATTGACTGAGTTAGAACAAATCAATAACTCTGTACTACCAATAGTAATTTCAGGGCAAGAAGAGATTAATGTAGTAATAGAAGCATATACTAAAGGAGCACAAAAGTATATTGTTAAAAATAATAACGCTGTTGTTCAACTCATACAAAATATTAGAAGCATTAGAAAAAACATATCCTTAAAAAAAGAGTTAGAATCTTTAAAAGACAGTGTAATAATTCAGCATGATCGATACCAAAACATTATTGGAAATAGTTTAGAAATGAATAAGGTTTTTAAATTAATGCAAAAAGTAGAAAATATTGATATGCCTGTTTTAATTACTGGGAATAACGGAACAGGTAAAGAATTAATAGCTCAAGCTTTACACTATAATTCTAATAGAAAAAGAAAGCATTTTGTTGCTGTAAATGTTGCTGCAATACCAGAAGATTTAATTGAAAGTGAATTGTTTGGGCATGAAAAAGGTGCTTTTACTGGTGCAAATGGGAAGCGAATTGGAAAATTTGAGGAAGCAAATAAGGGAACATTATTTTTAGATGAAATTGGAGAAATGGATTTAAATCTTCAAACTAAATTACTTAGAGTTTTGCAGGAGCGAAAACTGAGTAGGTTAGGAGGAAATAAAACAATTGATTTATCATGTAGAGTTATAACAGCAACAAATAAAGACCTTTGGCAAGAGGTACAGGCAGGAAGATTTAGAGAGGATTTATATTTTAGACTTCAAGGCTTTATTATTGATTTGCCTGCATTAAAAGATCGTGAAAATGATATAATTATTTTAGCTAAACATTTTGTAAAACAATTTTGTAACCAACAAAAAGTAGCAGTTAAAGATATTAGTCCTGAAGCGATTAAGAAAATGATGATATATGCCTGGCCAGGAAATGTAAGGGAATTAAAATCAATGATGGAGAGAGCTATATTAATTAGCGAAAACCAAACAATTGAAATTGATGATTTAGTGTTTTTAGAAAAAAAATTACAAAGAGCTTAGTAATTAAAAACCCTAACATTATTGTCATTCAAACGCACGCGTAACCATTTTTGAACAGCTATTT
>JBMYXB010000186.1:0-1931 GCA_049608005.1 Vicingaceae bacterium | reverse complement strand
TCTAAAAATTTCTCTCTACCAATATCGTGTTTACTAATTCCTTGTTCTCTTAAAAGATTTACAACTTTTGATTCTGTAGCAATAGAAGCGTGATCAGTTCCTGGAACCCAGCAAGCATTATAACCCAACATTCGTGCTCTACGAATTAAAACATCTTGAATGGTATTATTTAACATGTGCCCCATGTGCAACACTCCTGTTACATTTGGTGGTGGAATGACGATAGTGTATGCCTCTCTTTCATCCGGTTTAGAACTAAAAAAGTCATTCTTCATCCAGTATTCATACCATTTATTTTCTATGGTTTGAGGATTGTATTTACTATCGATATTCATATTAAATCTATTTTTATAAGCACGCAAAGATAAGCTATTGTTTAAGAAAGAAGAAACTCTTTTTAACAAATATAAAGTGGCATAATTTTCGTTTTATATTAAATAGAGATTAAAAGATTGCTTTGTTAAAGAAGTGTTAACAGAAAAATCTACCTCAAATTAATCAGTACGTTTGTATTGTTATTAAGAACTAAATTATATTATTATGAAAAAAGTATTATTTACGTTTGGTTTATTAGCTTGTATAGTTGGTGGTGTTAGTGCTCAAGTTGCTGCAACTCCAAATCAAGTAAAAGTTGAAAACCCAAACGCTGCAAAAATGACTTTTGAAACAGAAGTTGTTGACTACGGTACTATAGAACAAGGTGCTGATGGTGTAAGAGAATTTAAGTTTACCAACACAGGTAAAGAACCTTTGATAATTTCTAATGCTAGAGGTAGCTGTGGATGTACTGTACCAACTTGGCCAAAAAATCCAATTAAGCCAGGAGAAAGTTCAGTAATCAAAGTAAAATATGATACTAAAAGATTAGGTGCTATTAACAAATCTGTTACAATTACTTCTAATGCTGCTACAGCAACAAAAGTAATCCGTATTAAAGGTAAAATTATTGCTCCTCAAACTTCTCCAGTAAAAGAAGTTGTTGGTTCTCCAGTGGCGAACTAAGAAAACATTAGGTTAGTTTGAAAAATATTTTTTTCAAAACAAGTTTAAGCTTGCTACTTTTATTAGTAGCAAGCTTTTCTTTTGCTCAAAAGAAAAGCTCCATCACTTTTGAAAAAACTACTCAAAAGTTTAAAAAAGTTGATGAAGGTAAAGAAGTTGAACTTGTTTACAAATTTTCTAATTACGGAAAATTTAACTTAAAAATCATACCTCCTATAGTTGATTGCTCATGTACTGAAGTTATAATTCCTGAATATGAAATTTCTTCTGGAACAAAGGATTCAATTATTATAAGATTTAATACCAATGATAAAATTGGCTGGCAAGAAAGAAATGTAACACTCCTATTTAAAGCAGATTTCTTACCAAAACCAATTAAAAAAGTGCTCACATTTAAAGGTATGGTAAAAGCTAGTAAAGCAACTAAGAAAGCTTACAAGCAAAATAAATAAACCACCCTATTAAAAAGTATTATTAACACCAATCATAATTTTATTGTAATTAGTTTTGCCCCTCATGAAAAAGGGAATTGGGTTTAAAGAGTTTGTTGCATTAATGGCAATGATGATTGCATTAACGGCATTGGCAATTGATGCTATGCTACCTGCTTTAACCAATATTGGTGCAGATTTAGGTGTAACAGAGCCAAACGATAACCAATTAATCATTTCTATTTTATTTTTAGGTTTAGCAATTGGTCAGTTATTTTATGGGCCAATGTCAGATAACATTGGAAGGAAACCAGCTGTTTATATAGGATTATCTATTTTTTCGATTGGTTGTATTACCTCTATGTTTGCTGAAAATTTAACTGTAATGTTAATTGGGAGATGTTTGCAAGGCATTGGTTTATCAGGACCAAGAGTAGTAACAGTTGCTATTATCAGAGATTTATATAAAGGAAATAGAATGGCTCAAGTAATGTCATT
>JBMYXB010000185.1:0-1980 GCA_049608005.1 Vicingaceae bacterium | reverse complement strand
AATATAAGCATCTGAAATAGTTCCTTTTTTGGATATAATTAACTCTTTAATTGAGTCAGAATCTAAATACAATTGTCGCATCAACAATGCCAATTCACTGTCTTTATTTGGAGCGCTTTCAGTCTCTTTAACTACCCGTTTAACAACAGTTTTAGTGGATGTTGTAGGCTCAGAATTACAAGCAAAAAAAAGGGATGCTAAAAAACATCCCAGTATAATAGTTTTAATGTTCATGAGAGGTTGTTGTTTCTTCAGTAACTTTTTCTTCAATTACTAAAACACCTGTTGCCTCAAAAGCGTAATTATATTCAGGTTCAGTAATCGCATCAATTTCTTCTTGAGAATCTCCAGCATCTTCAGCGTAATGCTTCAACATTTCAACAGTTGTAGTATCCATTGTTGCAACACCTTCAATAATCGTTTGTTTCCCTCCTGCATCTAAGGGCACAAAAAACTCATAATCCTTAAAAGTAACTCGCATATCTTTATCATCACTCAAATTCATGGTCATCCAACAACCTTTTTTAGAACATACCTCTTCAATATCTCCTTTAATCTTTGTTTCTAAGGATTGTTTCCCTTCAAACTGAGCCAAAAACTCTGTGGTAGAAATTGCTCCATCTTCAGTAATATCTTCTCCATGTTTAGATATTTCTACTGTTACTTCTTTAACCACTTCTTTAGTTTCTTCTTTTTGTTCTGCATTTCCACATGAAAACAAAACCATTGCTCCTGCTACAAATAATAACTTTCTCATTTCCTTTCTATTTTTAATTAAAGTCCAAATTTAATTTTTAATTCAGAAATACAACTCAAAATGGTAATTTAGAATCCTTATAAATTATAGTCATATTTAATGTATGAAAATTTTGGTTACAGGGAATTACGACCCTGAATACAATAGAACACAAATTCTACTTAAAGGATTAAGAGAAAATGAAAACGTAACGTTGACTGAATTCCCTATATCAACTTTCAAAAATTTTGACAAAACTGCATTTAAAAAATTAGCTAACAAAGCAGATTTCATATACCTCCCTCCATTTACTCATGAAAGCGTATCTAAATTAAAAAAATTAACCAATAAGCCTATAGTTTTTGACCCACTAATATCTAAATACCTAACCAAGGTTTTTGATTACAAGCAAGTAGCTAAATATTCCCCTAGAGCCTATAAAAACTACTTAAAAGATAAAATACCGCTTAACAAAAGTGATCTTATTATTGCTGACACAAACGAACATAAAAACTATTTTGCAAAAACTTTTAAAATTGATTCTAACAAAATAAAGGTACTGCCAATTGGAGCAGATGTTACGAAGTTTAAACCAAGTAACCGCCCCAACAACCAAGTGTTTAATGTTGGATTTTATGGAGGCTTTATTCCTTTACAAGGCACCAAACACATTATTGAAGCTGCACAAATTTTACAAGCTGAAACCGACATTCAATTTAATTTAATTGGTACTGGTTTTGAGTGGAAAAAGATGAAACAAAAAGTAAAAGAATTAGGCTTAACCAATATTAACTTTTTAGGCTGGGTAGCTTACGTAGAACTTTCTGCTAAAATAAATGAGTTTGATATTTGTTTAGGAATTTTTGGAGACACCCCAAAAGCAGATATGGTTATTCCTAATAAAATATACCATTATGCCGCTTTAAAAAAATGCATCATCACTAAAGATACTCCTGCCATAAAAGAACTGTTTACTAACCAAGAAAACATCGTGTTAACTCCAAGCAACGCCCAAGCAATTGCTGAGCAAATTTTAACACTAAAAAGCAATGCTGCTTTTACTGATAAAATTGCAACTGCAGGACATCAATTAATTACCAAAAGCTACAACCAACAGCAAATTGCCGAGCAGTTTATCGATATTCTGGAAAGCTACAAAGCTTGACTTTCTCATTAAAAAACACTAACTTCGTTTAACAACCGTTTTATATCACATTTAAAAACGTGACATAGAAGGACGTTGT
>JBMYXB010000184.1:0-2007 GCA_049608005.1 Vicingaceae bacterium | reverse complement strand
TATTTGTAATCTCTTAAAGCTGCATTGTTAAAAAATGCAGTTGATATTAAAAGTGCTACTAAAGATAGACTTCCCACAAGTCGGGTAATTGCATGAGGTGCATTTAAGTAAACATTGCTAGAGCCACCAATTGATTCGCCAAATATTACCATTAATGCACTACCAAGGGCCATTAAAAAAGTAAAAATATATATCATTGGTCGCGTTAAAGCGGTACCAATTTCTTTGCTAAAAAATTCTTTAAACATTGTAAATTAGGTTTAAGGTTAAGTAGGGTATTTGTTTATTGAGCAGGAGTTTCTGCAGGTGTATTAATTTTAGAAAAGAATACATCTTCCAGTCCAGGCGCAACACTTTCAAAACCAATACCAGGGTTGGTATCGCTTAATACATGTATCAATGGCTTTCCGGCAACCATTTTATCAGAAATAACCGTATAATTTGATTTGTATTCGGCAATTTCATTTCGTTCAATAATTTTTTGCCAAACCTTTCCATTTAACTCACTAATAACCGCTTGTGGTGTTCCTTTGTAAACCATTTTACCTGTATTCATAATGGCCATGTTAGCACAAAGTTCTGTTACATCATCAACAATGTGTGTAGAAAGAATAATAATAACATCTTCTGCAACATCAGCTAATAAATTATGAAAACGATTTCTTTCTCCTGGATCTAAACCAGCAGTAGGTTCATCAACAATAATCAATTTAGGATTACCAATTAATGCTTGAGCAATACCCACACGTTGTTTCATTCCTCCAGAAAAACCTTTTACTTTTTGGTGACGCTTAGCAAAAAGATTTACTTTTTGTAACAGATAATTTACTAATTCTTTACGCTCTTTACCACTAGATATTCCTTTTAAAATAGCAATATGATCTAATAGTTGATAAGCAGTAATTTGAGGGTAAACACCAAACTCTTGCGGCAAGTAACCTAATACTTTTCTAAGTTCTGTTGGATTTTTAAAAATATCAATATCATCTAAAAATGCTGAACCACTATCTGCTTCTTGTAATGTTGCCAATGTTCTCATTAAAGAAGATTTTCCTGCACCATTAGGACCAAGTAAACCAAACATACCGTTGCTTAATTCAATGTTAATATCATCTAAAGCTTTTACACCATTAGCATATGTTTTGGATAAGTTGTTGATTTTTAGCGTTGCCATAATTATTAGTTAAATTAGATTATTAACCAAATATAGCTATAAAGGATTGGAGAACGATTTAAAAGTTACACCAATGGTTGAAATGCTGTGCTAAGTGGTATTTTAATAGAAGCAATCATTGGTGGTATAGTTTCTTCGTTTTCCTTTAAGAACTCTTGACTTACATTTATTGGTGTAAAGCTTAGCGAACTTAATTCCAAAATAAAAATCCATGCCGTATAAGTCTTGTTTTTTAACCAAAGGCAAAAGGCGATCAGTTCCAATTATTATATTATTCCAAAATCTAAAAGCTAATCCAACTGAAGGGTATTGGTATTTTTTTAGAGAAATAGGAAGAGATACTTCAAAACGAGGCAATTCTAGTCTTGGACTTACAGCTAGTAAGTTTTGACGGTTTACACCTAATTGATTAAAGAATGAAAGATTTTGAACTATTGTAGCATTTACGTAAAAACCGTTTTCAAAATTATAGTCGTACTGAGCCGAAATGGCTGTTGGCAAATAAGCTGTATAAACATTTTTTTGATTTTCAATATTCCCAAAAGAGTTGTTGAGTTTGGTGTTAATATCATTAGTGTTGTCAATTGTATTATTGCTATAATCTTCCCAAACACCAAATTGACGTTTAATTTCTCCATAATTAGCTCCGCTATTATTGGTGATATATCCTAAATCTAAAATAGAAACTCCAATTTTATATTTGTATTCAGATTTTCTACAACCATTACGTTGAGAATATGGAATGTAATTGTCAATGTGTTTTAAGGTTTTCTTATAGGTAAAACCTAAATCAATTGCCCAACCTTTACCAGAGTTAAAAGCTGGTTCAGTAA
>JBMYXB010000183.1:0-2311 GCA_049608005.1 Vicingaceae bacterium | reverse complement strand
CTTTGAACAAATTTATAATCTTTTGATGGGTGCAATCCAACTACTTCTACCACCCTATGCTTCTCTAATAATTGACCAGAAACACTAAAACTAAATGCTAGAGAAATTATTAATATTATGTTTTTCATATTCATATAGTAAAGAAAACGACTATTTAAACAATTTGTTTCGTTAAATATTCTATTTATTAACAGCGCGTATTTAATTATCAAAATGGACTTCTTTTGTAATTATTTTAACTGATTCTGAAGTTGGTTTTATTATTCTATTTTTTCTTCGTGTATATACTTCAATAAACTCTGCACCAAACAATAAAATCATTGCCGAATAGTACACCCAAATCAATAACAATACCAAAGAACCTGCCGCACCATAAGCAGTACCTAAACTGCTATTTCCTAAATAAATACCAATCAAATATTTTCCGAACATAAAAAGCACTGTAGATAGTAATGCTCCTTTAAAAATATCTTTCCACTCTAATTTTGCATCTGGCAAAACTTTATAAACTGTAGTAAATACAAATAACACAATTACACTAAAACTAACTTGCTTAAAAAATGTAATTAATGTAACACTTTTCTCTCCAAAAAAATCGACTAACAAATCATTAAAAATAACAACCAACATATCAGCCGATAAAGAAACCAACATTAAAAAACCTATTGTTCCAATCATAGCAATAGAGATTAAACGGTTTAATATAAATTTTAAAGCAATTCTTTTAGGCTTTGGCCTTAAGCCCCAAATTACATTTATACCATCTTGTATAGAAGCAAAAACAGAAGTAGAACCATATAACAAAGTAGAAATTGCTACAATTAAAGCCGTTAAACTAAAATCAGCATTTTCTAAATTTTCAATAATAGCTTTTATTTGAAGCGCACTTGACTCACCAACCAAATGATGTATCTGATTATAAAGTTCTCCTTTAACAATTTGCTCTCCGAAAACTGGTCCCGCAATTAACAAAACACCCATTAAAATTCCTGGTAAAGAAAAAATTGTAAAAAAAGCAATTGAACCGCTGTAATTCAACGAATTATCAACCACAAACTTGGAAATTAATTCTTCAATAAAATCGTATAATTTCTTTAATACCTCCATCTAACTACAAAGATAATTTGAGCTTAAAAAATAAAATATAACATTAGTCAGTTTTCAAAAAATTAATCTCTTTTTACCAAGGCATAATAATCATTTTCCAACATCAAATACCCCTGGTCATAACAAAAATAGTAAACGTTACCCGTTTTAGTTGTGTAGATATTTGTAAAGAAATTAAAGTCAAACCCTTTAGCATCTAACTTTTGTTTAGTCACTTTACACTTTCCATTTGGATTTAATTCTTCTAAAATACGCCAATTTTTACGCAAACGATTATTGGTATTTCTAATTAAGTTTTTACTATCCTTATTCATTTTATTGTTGTAAGAATTCCTACAATAATCCGAGCAAAACTTTTTATCTACCCTACCATTGAAAGGTTCAGAGCACTCTAAACATAATTTCTTTTCCATAATACAAATGTACCAATTAATCGTTTACAAACGACTACAAATGATTACAAGCGACATTAAACGAAAGCAAGCATTTAATAACCGATTAAAATTTTGGAGTTGTCCTTACTTTGCGGCATCAAATCTGAACGAATCAGGTTTACCCAATAAAACTTATTATAAACTATTAAATTTTACATTATGAATAATTTAAAAAACAAAGTACAATTAATCGGAAACTTAGGAATGAACCCAGAAATTAAAACTTTAGAATCTGGCAAAAAATTAGCTAAATTCTCTATTGCCACAAACGAATCATACAAAAATGCTAAAGGAGAAAAAATTGAAGATACTCAATGGCACAATTTGATTGCTTGGGGGAAAACAGCCGATATTATTGAAAAGTATTTACAAAAAGGAAATGAAGTAGCTGTTGAAGGAAAATTAACCAACCGTAGTTATGATGATAAAGATGGCAACAAACGTTATATTACAGAAATTGTAGTGAATGAATTATTGATGTTAGGTGGAAAAAATTAAAGTTGACCTCTCTCTTTAAAACAAAAAAACCGCAGCAATATGTTGCGGTTTTTTTGTTCACAAAATGTTAGTTAAATCTCTTTATCAAAATGCACATTTCTATCTTCATTTCTTAATTTTATATTCTTCCTAAAAAATCAAAGCAAGTAAATGTTTTTAATATTTGATACAGAAACAACAGGGCTTCCAAAGAATTACAAAGCTCCTGTAACCGATTCGGACAATTGGCCAAGAATGGTGCAGTTGGCTTGGCAATTGCACGATAATTCTGG
>JBMYXB010000182.1:0-2515 GCA_049608005.1 Vicingaceae bacterium | reverse complement strand
TTCTAATGCTTTTTGAATGTTTTTCTTTTTAAAATAAGTGTATCCAATGTTGTTCAAAATAGTTGCTACAGACCTTTCATCCCCTAATTTTTTATATAAATTCCGCCCTCTATAAAAATACTCTAAAGCTAAATCGGGATCTCCTTGTTCTTGATAAATATTCCCAATATTATTTAACGCTTGTCCTAACCCAGTTGTATTATCAATTTCTTTATAAATTTTTAAACTCTTATGGTAATACTCTAATGAATTAGGAATATCTCCTTGCTTTTTATGAATAGTACCAATATTGTTATAACTGGTAGCCATCCCTTCTTTTGAGTCAATTTCTTGCTGAATTTTTAAACCTTTATTATAATAATTTAAAGCCTCTATTAAATTTCCTTTTGTGCTCTCATGGTAGCCAATATTATTTATTGACCCCGCTAAACGAAGCAACAATTTCCTCTTAACCTTATCATTAGGATTCTTTTTTAGTTTTTCCTGAACAAAATGGTAAGTCCACATGTTATATTTGGGCCACACCTTATCATCCCAACTTTCTTCAACAATAGTATTAATAGCTTTTAAGCGAGTTGTATCATCTTTCGCTGCATGAAAAAAAGTTAAACAACTGTCTATTAATTTTAAATCAGACTCAGAAACTTTATCTATTTCTAAACTATCAACCAGGTAATAATCTTTATCCGCAAAATTTTGAGCGATTCCAGAAAAGGAACATGAAAAAAATATGATTATTATAAAAAGTCTATTCATAGGTTAGCAACCAAAGGTAGTGAAATTAATCTACTGGCAACTCTTTGTATTCGATGTAGAAATTTTCATCAATTCGTATT
This sequence comes from Vicingaceae bacterium, assembly GCA_049608005.1. Lineage (GTDB taxonomy): Bacteria > Bacteroidota > Bacteroidia > Flavobacteriales_E > Vicingaceae. The sequence continues at coordinate 1,679 of JBMYXB010000182.1, read as the reverse complement.
GTTGAATTAATATCTTTTAATGTAAATGTATCCCACTCTTGAGATGGAAAAATCCAATGGGAACTATTATTTTCAAAAATCTTTATTGGCATATCAAACCCATCAACCACATTTTGATAACGATATTCCATTCTATTATCAATCATTTTATACTCAAGAGTTGGAATGTCTTTAGTCCTCAAATACTGATTAAAAAAAGCGGACAAATCCTTTTTAGTTTTTGTGCTGATGTAATCTTCAATTTGCTTTGATGTAACTGTTTGGTGGTAAAATGTTTTATTTAGCCCTGTTAAAATAGCTCTCCACAACTCATCATCTTCAACTAATTGACGTAAGGTGTGTAATGTGTTGGCTCCTTTATAATACATGTCTGCAGAACCTTCGTGATGTACATTGTAAGTGCCAATTATTGGACGATCATTTAAAATGTTCTTTCTAATTCCTTTTACATATTCATTACACGCTTTTGTACCGAAGTGGTAGTCTAAAAACAAGTTCTCTGAGTAAGAGGTAAAACTTTCATGTATCCACATATCAGCAACATCTTTATGGGTAATGTTATTGGCAAACCATTCATGACCAGATTCATGCACTATAATAAAATCAAATTTCATTCCCCAACCTGTTCCACTTACATCTCGCCCTTTATAGCCATTTTTAAATCCATTACCATACGTAACCGAACTTTGGTGTTCCATTCCTGCATAAGGAACCTCAACTAATTTATAACCATCTTCATAAAAAGGATAAGGACCAAACCAATGCTCAAAAGCCGCCAACATTCTAGGCACTTCTTTAAATTGTACTTTAGCTTTTTCTAAATTTCCTTTCAAAACATAATAATCACATTTTAAATCCCCTTTTAACCCTTTATATACTTCATTAAAATGAACATAGTCGCCAATATTCATATTAATACCATAGTTGTTAATTGGGTTAGAAACAAACCAGTTAAAGGTTTTAGTTTTTTCATTCTCATCCACACTTCTCAAACTACCATTAGATACATCCATTAAATGTTTAGGAACAATTACACTAATTAACATACTGTCTGGCTCATCATAAGCGTGATCTTTATTGGGCCACCACAAACTCGCACCATCTCCTTGGCAAGTTGTTACTGCCCAATCATTACCATTCTCATCTTTTTTCCAAGTTAACCCTCCACTCCATGGTGGATTTTTACTTTCTTGAGGTTCTCCCTCATAAAAAATAGTAAGTTCGTTAATACTTCCAGCTGCTTGTTTCTCTTCAGTTGCTATAAAATAAGAATAGCCATCTTTACTAAAAGACAGCTCTTTTTTGTTTTGAATTACTTTCGATATTTTTAATGGTTCTTGTAATTCTATTTGAAGTATTTGGTGTGATGAAAGGACTTTATATTGAACTAAATTGCTACCAGAAATTTTCTTGTTTTTAAAGTCAACTTCCACACTTAAGTGGTAATAAGTAACATCCCACCAAGCCCTTTCTGGAGTTATTGTTCCTCTTAAAGTATCTTGATGTGTAAATTCTCTTTGAGCGAAAGAGGTATTAGCTCCAATTGCTAAAAAAATAATAATTGCTATTAAGTATTTCATGTTTTCGGCTTACAACAACAAATATACCTAATTAGTTTATTCGCATTAAGAGCGTAAACACTTACTTTTGATTTATGAAAATTGAATTTAAACCCATTA
>JBMYXB010000181.1:0-2581 GCA_049608005.1 Vicingaceae bacterium | reverse complement strand
AAGATGGTAACGAATACCCATTAATTAAATTGGAGGTTTCTGCAAAGTCTCACCCGTTTTATACTGGTAAAATGACATTAGTTGATACGGCTGGTAGAATTGATAAATTCAAAAACCGTTACGCTAAACACTCGAAGAAATAAAAATAATATCTTAGATATATTTAAAAGTCCTAGTTTTTTAACTAGGACTTTTTTTGTGCGTTTAATTCCCTATTTAGTATTTTTATAGCATGAACATTATATTTTTTGAAGACAAGAGAAACCAATTTTTACCATTGGTTTACACGAAACCACTAGCTAAAATAAGAGTGGGAATTTTAACAATTGAAGAGAAGTGGCAAAAGCATTTTGAGAAGAATGGGGTTGATGCTGCTATTTCTTATGTTACTGAGGCTTATTTGTCAGAAAAATATCCTTTAAACAGTACGGAAGAAAACATATTTATTAATGCTCGTTTTTTTCCTAATGAACGATTGGTTGATTTTGTTATTAATAATTTAATTGCTGATGAGGCAATAGTTTTTGGAGGAAGTGTAGTAGCTTCAAAATGTACCTTAGAACAGTTTAAAGCGGAATCATATTACATCAAAGATTATAATGAAAGCTTTATTTCTGTAGAGTTGAATAATATAACTGATATTTTTTCAAAAAATGATGTAGCTATACAACACGATTTTGATTTGATTACTGCAGGAAGAACTTCTGCAGAATTAAGTTCAACAAATACATTAATAGGTAATAACATTTTTATTGAAGAAGGAGCAGTAGTTGAAGCTACTGTTTTAAATGCTAATTCAGGACCAATTTACATTGGAAAGCATGCAGAAATTATGGAAGGATGCTTGGTTCGTGGACCTTTAGCGATGAGTGATAACTCTGCATTAAAAATGGGCGCTAAAATTTATGGTGCAACAACTGTAGGAAAATTTTCTAAAATTGGTGGAGAAGTTAATAACTGCGTTATTCAAGATTATTCTAATAAAGGACATGATGGGTTTTTAGGAAACTCTGTGATAGGAGAGTGGTGTAATTTGGGGGCAGATACCAATACTTCAAACTTAAAAAATAATTATGCAGAGGTAAAGTTATGGTCTTATGAAACTGGAAGGTTTGCAAAAACTGGATTACAGTTTTGCGGGTTGATTATGGGAGATCATTCTAAGTGTGGAATTAATACCATGTTCAATACAGGTACTGTTGTTGGTGTTTCTTCTAATATTTTCGGGAGTGGTTTTCCAAGAAACTTTGTCTCATCATTCAGTTGGGGAGGAGCAAGTGGAGTAACTACTTACAAAGTTGATAAAGTGTTTGAAGTAGCTGAAATTGTAATGAAAAGAAGAGGGGTTGAGTTGACTGATGAAGATAAAGCTATTTTAACTACAGTCTTTGAAATGACTTCTCAGTATAGGAAGTAAATTCTTAATCAGAGAAGGTTTGTAAATCAGATAGCTTCTTATAAACGCCTGCTTGTTGTAATAACTCTGTGTGTGTGCCGCGTTCAACTATTTGTCCTTTTTGTAAGACAATAATTTCATCAGCATGCTGTATAGTTGAAAGTCTGTGCGCAATTACAACAGAAGTTCTATTCTCCATTAATTTAAATAAAGCATCTTGTACTAATTTTTCTGATTCTGTATCTAACGCAGAGGTAGCTTCATCTAAAATTAAAATTGGAGGGTTTTTTAAAACTGCTCTAGCAATGCTGATTCTTTGACGTTGACCACCGGATAATTTTCCACCTCTATCACCAATACTTGTTTCGTAACCATTTTCCATTTCTGAAATAAAGTTATGAGCATTGGCAATTTTTGCAGCCTCAACAACTTGTTCTTTACTTACATCTTTAATTCCAAAAGCAATGTTGTTAAAAATGCTGTCGTTAAACAAAATAGACTCTTGCGTTACAATGCCCATTAAACCACGTATGTTTTCTAGACTAAGTTCTTTAATGTTGATTCCATCAATAAAAATACCTCCATCCTTAATGTCATAAAAACGAGGTAATAAATCTGCAAACGTAGATTTACCTCCACCAGATTCACCAACTAAAGCAATTGTTTTACCTTTGGTTATAGTGATGTTTATATTATTTAAGACAGGTGAGTTGTCATAACTAAACGTTACATTTTTGTAAGTAATGTCATTTGAAAATTCAGTAATTGTTTTTGGATTGTCAATGTCTGTAATTTCATTTTTAGCATTTAAAACTTCTTCTAATCTATCTGCTGAAGCAGCTCCTTTTAAAACAACGGCATAAGCTGTAGAGAATGCTTTAACTGGTGTTAGCAGTCTTGCAAATAAAATGATGTAGGCAAAGAACTCACTTCCACTAAAATTAGATTCATCTTCTAGCACCAAACTACCACCAAAAAATACAAGGGTTACCATTACAATAATTCCTAAGAATTCACTCATGGGAGAGGCGGCATCTTTTTTACGTGCCATTCTTAGTGTAAGCTTAGTATGCTTATTATTTACATCATTAAACTTATCGTGAACATGCTTTTCAGCATTGAATGCTTTGATAATTCTTAATCCTCCTAAAGTTTCTTCAATGCTTGATAATATTTGACCAACCA
>JBMYXB010000180.1:0-2625 GCA_049608005.1 Vicingaceae bacterium | reverse complement strand
AACTCCAAAAACCACCATTTTTTAAGAACTGGAAAGGGCTTTACATTTTTGTAATTGGCTTTTTAACTGTTCTTATATTTCTATTTACTTTATTAACTAACACTTACCAATAATGAGTATAATTGATTGGATGGTAATGCTCGGAACCCTTGGTTTTATTGTAGCTTACGGAACTTGGAAAACACGAAAAAACGCCAATTTACAAGATTATTTGCGTGGTGGTAACGAAATGAAATGGACCACTATCGGGCTTTCGGTAATGGCTACACAAGCCAGTGCCATTACCTTTATTTCAACTCCCGGACAAGCTTATGAATCAGGAATGGGGTTTGTGCAAAACTACTTTGGTTTGCCTATTGCTTTAATTATTGTTTCGGCAGTATTTATTCCTATTTACTATAAACTAAAGGTATTTACTGCTTACGAATATTTAGAATCGCGTTTTGGTGTTTCGAGCAGAATGTTAGCAGCTTTCTTATTTTTAGTACAACGTGGCTTAGCTGCCGGAATCACCATTTATGCTCCTGCAATTATTCTTTCTACAGCTATGGGCTGGAACTTAAGTTTAACCATTTTACTCATCGGAATACTAGTGATCATTTACACCGTTTCTGGCGGTACAAAGGCGGTTAGCTTAACGCAGAAATGGCAAATGGGCATAATTATGTCTGGTATGTTTGCCGCATTTTTTATTATCATCAATAAATTACCCGATTTTGTTTCTTTTGGAGATGCTATCAATGTGGCGGGTATTATGGGGAAATTAGATGTTATTGATTTTTCTTTAGATGTTGATAAACGTTATACTTTTTGGACAGGTATTACCGGAGGAACTTTTTTAGCACTCTCCTACTTTGGTACAGACCAATCGCAAGTACAGCGTTATTTAAGTGGTAGTTCGGTTTACGAAAGCCGAATGGGATTAATGTTTAATGCCATTATGAAAGTGCCTATGCAGTTTTTTATTTTGTTTGTAGGGGTAATGGTTTTTGTATTTTTTCAATACCAAGAACACCCTGTTTTGTTTAATGAGAATGCTACCGCTAAAGTTTATCAAACCGAATATGCTGATGATATGAAAGCAATTGAAGCCGATTATGCTGAAGTGTATAGCAGAAAAAAAGAAGCTCTAAAAATTGTTGTTGATAATTATGATAACAGTAATTACAGTGATGAAACATTAGATTACACCATACAAACTGTGAAAGGTAATGAAGCTGAAGCTTTAGCTTTAAGAGACAAAGCAAAAGACTTGGTTAACAAAGCTGTACCCGATAACAACTCAAAAGATTCAGATTACGTTTTCTTATCGTTTATTATGAATTATTTGCCCATGGGCTTAGTTGGATTATTATTGGCAGTAATTTTTTCAGCTGCTATGTCATCTACCTCTGGCGAATTAAATGCCTTAGCTACAACAACAACAATTGATTTTTATAAACGCTTAAATAAAAACGAGCACGATGAAAAACATTATTTAAAAGCATCTAAATTATTAACTGCTGCTTGGGGAGTTATTGCTATTTTGTTTGCTCTTTTTGCACACCTAGTGGAGAATTTAATTGAAGCTGTAAATATTTTAGGATCAATATTTTACGGAACAATACTTGGCATATTTTTGATTGCATTTTTCTTAAAGAAAATTAAAGGTAAAGCAACATTTATTGCGGCTGTTGTTACTCAAGTATTAATTATCGTTTATTTCTTTTTCGGGCAAAAAATTGGATCTGCAATAATGGGCTACGAAGTACAAGAAGTGGCTTATTTATGGTACAATATAATTGGCTGTGGATTGGTAGTACTTTTTGCTTCTATTCTTAATCCGTTTGATAAATCGGAAGGACAATAATATATTATATCAGCCTAAGTATTTTAGGCTGATTAAAATTAATTTCTATATCTGTCCTCTATATCATCAGATGGTACAGCTAAAGTAGCAGGAATGATGGCGTTGTTTTTTTTAAAAAAACATCAAAAAAAATAGAGATTATTAACACAACATTGCAAGCGGTAAGTAGCCGAAAGATGATTTACATATTAATAATCTCTACAACAAAAATACTAAAATAAATAGACTTTAATTTTCCTAATTGTGAATGAGCTATACTCACTCCTTCTTGTTTTTTTATAGTGTTCGTGATTTCCGTTGCACTCCAATGCAAAATTGTATCTTTAAAGATGAAAGACAACTTCCAACGCTAAAAATAAAAGCAACTAACAGTTGTGAATAGCTTTACTCACTCCTTCCTATTTTTTATGGTGTTCGTGATTTCCGTTGCACTCCAATGCAAAATTGTATCTTTAAAGATGAAAGACAACTTTCCAAAAATCATGTAGAAAGGCCTTACAAAATATTAAAAAAAATTCTAAAAAAGAGCTAATTAAAGACGATATTCCTGACAAATATAAGTAAGAAGTTTAAGTAAACGTGTCGAAGCGAAAATCTTCACCGCAGCTTACATTACTTAAACCTCTACGACAAAAATACTAATATAAACGGTCTTTAATTTTAGAACCTTTAATTGTGAATGAGCTTTACTCACTCCTTCTTATTTTTTTTATAGTGTTCGTGATTTCCGTTGCACTCCAATGCAAAATTGTATCTTTAAAGATGAAAGACAACTT
>JBMYXB010000179.1:0-2849 GCA_049608005.1 Vicingaceae bacterium | reverse complement strand
TTTTCATCAAATACCCTTTCTTGCTTACATTGTGTTAGAGAAAATACACTTAAAAACGAAAATATAATTATATATAATTGTTTCGTATTCTTGTTTGTTTTGTTCATTCCTTTCAGTTTAAACTATTTTTTATTCAAAAACGTAACAATAAATTCTTCGCTAGTTGTTATCGTATCAGAAACTGCATAAAGCTTATAATCATCCGCTACAGATAAGTACTTGCCATTGCTAGCCATTAACGCAATAGTTGAGTCATTTATTTCAATTAAATCAAACTTTTCCCAATCACTTGCTCTCCCTCTATTTGATTCTAATTCTTTATCATTACCTAAATTTGCAGATAAATATTTATTGGTGTGAGCCTGTAAAACATATTTATTATCTTCTGACTCCTTAATTAAAAAAACCTCCCAATCGCTTGCTATTTCTTTATCTGCATAAATAAGCATATCCCAATTTGAACACAAATAATTGCCATTAGTTGATTTTAAATTAATTTTTGAGCCTTGTTTAAGAATTCTTTCTTTTACAGGAATGCTATTGTCGCAAGAAGAGTATATAAGCCCAACAAAAACTAAGCATGTAAACAATGTTTTTTTCATTTTATTTAAATTTTACAAAATCAACGCGAAAATACAAATTTTAAAAGATTTTGTTTCGTTAATGTTTATTTGAGCCTCTCTTTTTTGCAAAGATACAAAACACAAGAAAAAAACCACACAACACACTGAAAAACAATGTGTTATCAGTAGGTTTATCAAAACACATTTTCTTTGATTTTTAATAGCTTAATACTTACCAAGGGTTTTAACCCCTTAAAACGCTTAAGAATGCGAAAACAACAAAAAAAACACTCGTTTTTCGTTAAAAGCCAACTTTCCCACAATTCTTGAGAAAACTCAAATGTTTCACGTGGAACATTTGTGTAGGTTAAAATTTATTTAAAAAATTTATCTTCCATGATAAACCATTAAAACAGAAACATCAGAAGGAGATATTCCACTAATTCTTGAAGCTTGACCAATAGTTGTTGGTTTAACTTTAGACAATTTATCTACTGCTTCGCCAGATAAAGAACTAAGCTTCGAGTAATCAATATCATCATAAATCTTAATGTCTTCTAGTCGCATTAATTTATCAGCCACCTCTTTTTCACGCTTAATATAACCCTCATACTTCATTAAAATTTCAGCGTTTTCTATTTCTATTTCAGAATAGTCAACCAAAGATTCTGCCAACTGAACATTGTTTTCTTTTAAGCCGTTAACTGTAATGTTCGGTCTTGTAACAACCGTTGCAGCTTTAACTTTTTGTTTTAAAGGAGAAGAATTATGATCTTTTAAATAAGGGTTTACTTCTTCAGGAACTAAACTTGTTTTAGAAAAATTAGAAATAATAGCTTCAATATTATTTGCTTTTTTCTGCATGGCAGCCAAACAAGCATCATCAGCCAAACCTAATTTATGAGACATTTCTGTTAAACGAATATCTGCATTATCTTGTCTTAAAAGTATTCTGTATTCAGCCCTAGAAGTAAACATTCTATAAGGCTCTGTAGTTCCTTTTGTAATTAAATCATCTATTAAAACACCAATGTAAGCCTCATCTCTTTTTAATACAAAAGGGTCTTTATCATTGTTTTTAAGATGTGCATTAATACCCGCCATCATTCCTTGTCCAGCAGCCTCCTCATAACCCGTAGTTCCATTAATTTGACCAGCAAAATATAAACCCGGAACCAGTTTGGTTTCCAAAGTGTTTTGCAACTGGGTGGGTTGAAAAAAGTCATACTCAATAGCATATCCTGGCCTGAACATTTTAGCATTTTCAAAACCAGGAATTAAACGCATTGCTTTCATCTGAACCTCTTCTGGTAAAGAAGTAGAAAATCCATTTAAATAAATTTCTACCGTACTCCAACCTTCTGGCTCAACAAATAATTGATGTCTTTCTCGCTCAGAAAAACGAACAATTTTATCTTCAATAGAAGGACAATATCTAGGCCCCAACCCTTGAATTCTTCCTGCAAACATTGGAGATTTTTCAAAACCTGTTTGCAAAACATCATGTACATTTTGATTGGTATAACCAATATAACAACTTCTTTGTTTTGTTAATTTATGGTCTGTTTTATAAGAAAATGTTCCCGGATTTTCATCTCCCGGCTGCTCTTCTAAAACAGCATAATTGATAGATCTTCCATCCACCCTTGGTGGCGTTCCTGTTTTCATTCTTCCCGATTCAAAACCCAAAGAAAGTAATTGCTCCGTTAATCCTGTTGATGGTCTTGCTCCAGCACGCCCACCACCAAATTGTTTTTCTCCAATATGGATCAATCCGTTTAAAAAAGTACCATTAGTAAGTATAACAGATTTTGCTTTAAACTCAACTCCAATTTGTGTTTTTACTCCAACACAAACTCCATTCTCAACCAATAAACCCAAAACCATGTCTTGCCAAAAATCTAAATTTTCAGTCTGCTCCAACATTAAACGCCACTCTTTAGAAAACAACATCCTATCGTTTTGTGTTCTCGGACTCCACATTGCAGGCCCTTTAGATCGGTTTAACATCTTAAACTGAATGGCACTCTTATCGCTTACAATTCCTGAATAACCACCCAAAGCGTCAATCTCTCTAACAATTTGACCTTTAGCAACACCTCCCATAGCTGGGTTGCACGACATTTGGGCAATCGTGTCCATATTCATAGTAACCAGTAAAGTTTTGGAGCCTAAATTAGCAGCAGCAGCAGCAGCTTCACAACCAGCATGGCCTCCGCCAACAACGATTACATCATATTCTTCACTCATAATTTTTAGATTGTTTCACGTGGAACACACGTTTAA
>JBMYXB010000178.1:0-2871 GCA_049608005.1 Vicingaceae bacterium | reverse complement strand
CGAAGTTATAATTAACTGGCATTATGAAGAAGATGATGAGGATATGTTAGAGGCTGGAGAAGATTATCAAGCAATTATTAACGTTCCTTTTAAAATGATTGAAGTAGAAGAGTAGCCTATTACTATAAAGAAAACATAAAAAAAGTCCCAAAAGCTAATTTGTTTTTGGGACTTTTTTTAACTTAAATAAGCACTTATTTTTGTAGCATCAAATTCTACAGATATATGATTTTTAAGTGTAGTAGATAAAGATAGTCCTACATAATGAGTTCCAATAGGGTATTTTTTATGATTTCTATCTACTAAAACAACAGTTGACATCTTTTTTATTGGAAAATCAAGTAGGTATTTTACTCCGTAAATCAAAGCTTTTCCAGTATTTAAAACATCATCGGCAATAATTACAACTCTATCTTTTAGTAATGCTGTATCAATATCTAATTCAGGATTATTTTTAATTGGATCATCTTTATCTATAACAAGTTTAGCCAGAGTAATTTTTATTGGGGATATACTGCTTAATTGAGCAACTAACTTTTCAGCAAATAAATAACCTTTTTTTGCTATCCCAACAATAATAATTTCTTTTTCGGTATGATTGTCTTCGTAAATTTGATATGCAATTCGATTAATTTTTTGACAAATTTGTTCGTTATTTAGAATTAATGTTTTGTTTGACATTTTAAATAATTTTTATACTATAATTGTTAAAATTAACAACATCACCTTTTATAAGTTTTTTACGTTTTCTATACTCAACAACGCTATTACACATAACACGACCTTCTTCTACCACAATTTTTGCATCAGCTCCAGATTCAACTAAACCTAATAGTTTTAAAAGCTTAATTAAATGAATATATTCTTCGGTTAACGAAAATTCTTGTTCTTGCATGCTGTTATATTTTCTTTAAATCATCAATTGTTTGAGTAGGATTATCTGCTTTAAATACAAAGCTTCCTGCAACTAAAACATCTGCACCACAATTAATTAATTTTTTAGCATTAGCCGAAGTAACTCCTCCATCAATTTCTATTAATGTATTTGCATTTTTTCTAATAATCATTTCTTTTAGTGCAGTTACTTTATTATAAGTATTTTCAATAAATGATTGTCCGCCAAACCCTGGATTAACAGACATAATGCAAACTAAATCTATATCTTGGATAATATCTTCAAGAACATTAACATTGGTATGTGGGTTTAAAGCTACACCAGCTTTCATTCCTGCAGCTTTTATTTCTTGTAAGGTGCGATGTAAATGGTTACATACTTCATAATGTACAGTTAAAATATCTGCTCCAGCAGCTTTAAAATCAGCAATATATTTTTGAGGTTCAACAATCATTAAATGAACATCAAAAGTTTTTTCAGAAAACTTTCTTATTGCATTTATAATTGGCATTCCAAAAGAAATGTTTGGCACAAAAACACCATCCATAACATCAATATGAAACCAATCGGCACTACTTTTGTCCAACATTTCGCTTTCTTTTTGAAGATTTGCAAAATCGGATGCTAAAATTGATGGAGCTATTAAATGTGACATATATGTTGCTTTATTTTCAGTAAAAAATTAATAATAATTCAAAGTTAAAAAAAGAGTAGGAGGGTTAAAACTAAAAAAAGGAATGTTGTTAACAACATTCCTTTTTTTTATTATCAATAAAATATTAACCTAAATATGTTTTTAATAATTTACATCTTGATGTGTGTTTTAATTTTTTTAATGCTTTCTCTTTTATTTGCCTAACTCGTTCTCTTGATAATTCAAATTGTTCTCCTATTTCTTCTAGTGTTAAAGGTACTTTTACTTTTATTCCAAAATATAACCTTAATACTTGAGCTTCTCTATAAGATAAGGTAGAGAGTGAACGTTCTATCTCATTTCTTAAAGATTCTGCCATTAATTTTTTATCAGGATTTAAAACACCTTCTTTTTCAGTTAATAAATCTAACATCGTATTACTTTCTTCATCTGAAGAAAGTGGAGCATCAACAGAAACATGTCTTCCGGATATTCTTAACGAATCTTTGACTTCATCTAAGGTAATTTTTAAGGATTCTGCAACTTCATAAATAGAAGGTTCTCTTTCGTGTAATTGTTCTAATTTAGAGTATGTTCTGTTTATTTTTGTAATGCTACCAATTTTGTTAAGTGGCAACCTCACTAACCTAGCTTGTTCAGCAATTGCTTGCATAATACTTTGCCTTATCCACCATACGGCATAAGAGATAAATTTAAAGCCACGTGTTTCATCAAACCGTTCGGCAGCTTTAATTAAACCAATATTTCCTTCGTTTATTAAATCTGATAAATTTAGCCCTTGGTTTTGATATTGTTTAGATACTGAAACAACAAATCTTAAATTTGCTTTAGTTAACGCTACAAGAGCATCTTTATCTCCCTCTCTTATTGCAGCAGCTAATTCGGCTTCTTTTTCGGCAGATATTAAATCTTCTTTGGATATATCTTGTAAGTATTTGTCTAAAGAAATAGTTTCTCTATTCGTTACCTGTTTCGTAATTTTTAGTTGTCTCATTTGAATAGGTATAGTGGCTAATCTACACTTATTAACGTTTCGTCTAAACAAAGGTTACATATATCGTAAATTATTATAATAAAAAAAGTCCTTTGTAATGATACAAAGGACTTTGAAATATAGTTGTGAAATATTCCGTAATAAAAACGGAATTAATTCAGCTAATTATTTTACTAAAAATTAAGCTTCTTGTTTTGCTGGTTTTTCCAACAATACTTTTCTAGATAATTTTAATTTTCCTGTTTTAGGATCAACAGCGATTAATTTAACATCAATCATTTCTCCTTCTTTTAAAACATCTTCTACTTTTTCAACTCTTTCGTGTTT
>JBMYXB010000177.1:0-2957 GCA_049608005.1 Vicingaceae bacterium | reverse complement strand
AATAATTCAGGACAACAAGGTCATGTAAGAGTTTTTACTTTTTGCTCAACAACATTCAATTCTTATTCTATCGCGTCATGCGATTCTTTCACCTCTCCAAGTGGCAAAGTATGGACAACATCTAATACTTATACAGATACAATACCAAATGTCGCATTTTGTGATTCTATAATCACTATTAATCTAACAATTAATACGTTAGACCTATCGTTAATTCAAAGTGGCAATACAATATCAGCAAACGAAAATGGCGCTAATTATACTTGGTTAAATTGTCCAAGCATGACAATAATCAATGGTGAAACTAATCAATCATTTACAGCAACAGTTAATGGTGATTACGCTGTAATTATTACTAACAATGGGTGCACAGACACTTCTGCTTGTGTAAATATTAATACAGTTGGAATAAATGATTTACAACATTCAGAACTTATAAGTATTTATCCAAACCCCGCCTCAAATGCAATAAATGTTAAACTATTCAATACTGAAGCAAATGATGATATAATTCTTTACAACAGTGTTGGCCAAATAGTAGTAACACAGAAAATAATTACACTAAACACTATGATTAATACCGAGAAACTGCCTACCGGAATTTATTTGTTAAGTATTCCTCAACGTAATATTATAGAACGAATTATCATTAATAAATAAAATCTACTTCTACAACATAACTTAATTTTATGAAACGTAAAACATCTATTTTTTTAATTGCAATTTTTATTCTTTCTCTTGGAAAAGCAAATGCTCAAAGCATTCCTTTCCCAACCGAAAGTGATGCTTTAGTCAGAATCAAATCTAGCAAAAGCTTAGCAAACAAATTAAAAAACGAGTATGGAGTTATTTCCATGAATGATTTATCAATTAAAAGAGATGATTGGGTTGGAGAATATAAAAACGGATTTTCACTTTTTTATTCTTCCGAAGGACAAAAGTATAGTTGGAAAAATTCTGCAGATAGATGCAGTGTTACATTTAGAGCTATCACAAAAAAAAATAGTGATGGAGCTTTTTACGATATCCCAATAACTGTTTCTTACACGAGGCTAACAAGAAAAAACCTTGAAACCTATATTACCAATAAATGGGAATATTTTAATTGGGAAATAGGTTCTCCTAATATTTATGGAGCAAAAAAAATAACTCCAGAAATAAAGAGTGCAGTTGTTTACGATGCCTTAGCAAAAGTTTTTGAGAGTGGCTTTGATGCGAAAAGAACAAACATTACTTTCTTTTTGTACGGATTAGAAAATTGTATAAAAATTGATAGTGTTTATCCTGATATAAGCCGAAAAGATTTTATTGATAGTCCTAAAAAACAACGATGGGATTTAATTATGAAGGCTGATTTTGCAAGTATTGAGAGTGGTGCTAAAATGACTCAATTAGGAGTAGGGTTAGAAATTGATGTTGAAATTACTGCAATATTAGTAAACGGAAAGTGGGAAGCAAATAACATTGCTATTAGACGCCCCCCTTATGGAGAAACCTACGAAGGAGATGAGCTTTATTACACGTATAAAGAAGTTGGTTTTGAAGCTATTTTCAAAAAAAGAGCAGTAAAACCTATACCAAGATATTCAGAAGCTTATTTAGACATTTATGCCCAAAAGTTTAAAGAAACAATAAAGTCACTTACCAATAATGAAGCAGAAGATTTAGAGCGATTATCCTTTTTTATTGAAGATGGAAATCAGGAAATTGCAAAAAACGTGAGAGAATTTTATGTCGAAATGAATAGGAAACAAGTTGAATTTACCAATGAAAATTATGATGTTAGTGTTTATTGGGATGGAAGCAAAATAAGAAAAGCAAATTTTATATTTAGAGCAAGACTAGAAAGAGCTAGTGGTGTAACTGATAAATCTTTAGGTAAAAAGTTTTTAGCTGCTGGAATGTCAAAAAAAGCGCTAAAGCAAGGTAAATTTTACAAAAGTTACAACCAAAACTGGACGTTAGTTTTTAAAGACGATAGATGGTACATTACTACAAAAATGAATAAAGATTTTGAAGTGCCTTTTTAAAACAAAAAACGAATGTTAAAAGAAGTAATACTTCAACACAAACTATCTTTTTCTGATGAAGATTTAATTGCCTGTAAAAAAGGTATTTTATCAACTTCATTAATAAAAAAATTACAACACCGATTTGTAATATTAATTTCTGTAAGCAGTTTTTTAACACTTTTTTTCTTAAGCTCATTTTGCTTTGTTCTTCTAGAAAAAGAAAAAATATTAAACCAACTAAATAAAAATTCAATAACAGTATATTATATTTTGATTTTTACACTTTTATTTTTTACTGCATTATTTATTTACGTTATTCTTATTAATCTAAAAAGGTACAACACTGCCGATACAGAGCTTATTTCTGTTATTAAAGCCAACGTAAATGAAATAGAATACTACATCAGCAAAAACCGATCATTAACTCCTTATTTAAAGGTAAAATATTTAAAGTTTGGTCCAATAAAACCAATAAAAAATATAAGTGAAATTTTTAATCCCGAAACTTCGTATCTGTTTTACTATTCATCAAAAAGTAAAATCTTATTAGCCGTATCAGAGCAAAAAACATTATAATTGATTAAAAAACAATCTTAATTGCACCGAGTACTATTTTATTCTCAGGGAAATAGAACGTAAAAAAATGTTAAAAACGGGCATAAATGTAAAGCTGTTAATAAGAAACCATAAATGATCCCAAAACCCATGAATTACTTTAAGAACGATTAATATTATTAAGGTATTTTGAAACAAATAAAGAGCTTTCTGGAGATGAAGAACAATTTGAAAAAGATATTAAAAAGTTAACCGAAGATTGCTGATTTTTTTTGGCGTATAAAACATTACTGCTCCATTTGATTGGTTACATTTGTCGTCCTTAAAAAGGGGACTATGCCAGACTATCCAAACGCTATAAAATCTAAATTACCAAAAGTAGGAATAACT
>JBMYXB010000176.1:0-3270 GCA_049608005.1 Vicingaceae bacterium | reverse complement strand
AATAATACACAATTGATTCGTGTATTCGTGGCTAAAACATTTATAGAAACTAAAGCAACTGCAATCAAATTGCAGGATTTTAACCTTTAACTAGATAATAAATGAGCAAAGATCTTATTCAGAAATACAACATTGCAGGTCCTCGATATACGAGTTACCCTACCGTTCCTTTTTGGAATAAAGAAGGAATTGATTACCAAAATTGGGTTAACACTACCAAAAAAGCCTTTATTGAAAGTAACCAAACCGAAGGTATAAGCATTTACATTCATTTACCGTTTTGTGAAAATCTTTGTACTTTTTGTGGTTGCCACAAAAGAATTACCAAGCAGCACAGTGTTGAACAACCCTACATAGAAACTGTTTTAAAAGAATGGGATTTGTATTGCGATTTGTTTGATGAAAAACCAAGAATTAAAGAAATACATTTAGGTGGCGGAACACCAACTTTTTTTAGTCCTGAGAACTTAAAAAAACTAATTAATGGCATTTTAGCAAAAGCTGAAAAATGCGAAGAATACGAGTTTAGTTTTGAAGCTCATCCAAACAATACTACCAAAGAACATTTACAAACTTTTTACGATTTAGGTTTTAGAAGAAACAGTTTTGGTGTACAAGATTACGATCCTAAAGTACAGAAAACAATTAACAGGATTCAACCTTTTGAAACAGTAAAAGAAGTAACCGAATTGAGTAAAGAAATTGGCTACACTTCTATTAGTCAGGATTTGGTTTTTGGTTTGCCACACCAAACTACCGACAGTATTATTGATACCATAACTAAAACAAAATCGTTAAAACCAGATAGAATTGCGTTTTACAGCTATGCTCATGTACCTTGGATTAAAGGTGTAGGACAAAGAGGTTATGATGAAAATGATTTACCTAGTCCAGAAGAAAAACGTGCCATGTATGAAACAGGAAAAAAGTTGTTTGCCGAGTTGGGTTATGTAGAAATTGGTATGGATCATTTTGCTTTAAAAACCGACTCGATGCACAAAGCAATGGACAAAAAAACTTTACACAGAAACTTTATGGGTTATACTGCCAGCAAAACACAATTGATGGTTGGTTTAGGAATGAGTTCTATTAGCGATAGTTGGTACGCTTTTGCACAAAATGCAAAAACGGTTGATGAATATACAACATTGGTAAACGCAGGTAAAATTCCAATTTTTAGAGGGCACGAATTAACTACCGAAGATTTAATTATTAGAAAACACATTTTAAACATTATGTGTCATTTTGAAACTTCTTGGACTGATACTGAAATGCAGTTTGCTGAATTGCCAGATTGTTTAGAGCGTTTAAAAGAAATGGAACAAGATGGTTTGGTTACCATTACAGCAAACGGACTTTCTTTACCGGAACATGCCCGACCGTTTGTACGAAATATTTGCATGGCTTTTGATTTACAACTGATTAGAAATAAACCCACTACAAGAATATTTTCTATGACGATATAATGTCTTTGAGAATTTAGCCACTCTAAATCCCCACTTTCATGGGGAAATGAAATCCTAAAAAACATCAGTCGCTTAGCTGTACCGAGTGACGAATGTTATTGCATGTAATCTTGCCATTGTACTAAAACATATTTTGTTTTTCCATTTTCTTGTTTTTCTAAAAAGCCAAACTCATAACAAAACAGGTAAACGTCACCTTTTTGATTTTTCCAATAATGTGTAAAATATTTAGGATTAAAACCCACATCTAACAACTTTTGTTTACGAACAACAGCTTTTCCTGCCCTATTAAAATGCTGTAATAGTTTTCTGTTTAATTTGAGTTGTTTGTCAATTTCTAAATACAAACTTTGTGCTTTTCCTCTATTTTTTTTATGATGGTAGGAAGATTTACAATAAGGCGAACAAAATATTTTATCTATTCTCCCTTCAATTTTTTCACCACATTCAATACATTTTTTCATTTATCGGTAGAATTGATTTACACGTATATTTATACGTATAAATCTACCAATAATTTTGTGATTTGAATTAATACCATCTAATTTCATACCATTATGAGGCATCAAAACCATAGAGTTATTACGTTAAAGCACCTGTTAATTAAGCAGGAAAAACAGATTGGCATAAAGTTTTATCCTAATAAAATGGTACAAACAGTTATTAAAGGGTTACCAGAGGTAAAATGGAGTAATAAATTTGGGATGGCTTTTATACCTCATACGCAACAAAATTTAGATTTAATTTTTAATGATTTTAGGGGTGTTGCATGGATTAATTCGGGAAGTTTTTTTTATCAACAAAACCAATCAAAAGGAAATAAAAGCAATTCTTTAGCTCATTATCAACTCAGAAATTTACCTAAAGGCTATCGGGCTTGTCCTAATGAATATTTACGGAAACTAGAGCTTAAACAATACGCTTTATCTACCTGTAAAACATATATTAATTTATTTGAGGTTTTTATTAACTACTTTAAACATTGGGAATTAACACATATAGACGAAGAACAGATAAGAAATTATTTACAGCAGTTGGTGCATCAAGGAAAATCACACTCACACATAAACCAAGTAATTAATAGTATAAAATTTTATTATGAAATAGTACTTGAAATGCCCAACCGATTTTATAGCATTGAACGACCAATAAGAAAAGAAACCTTACCTAAAGTTATCAGTTTAGAGGAGGTTGCCGAGTTAATTAAACACACTAATAATATAAAACACCGTTGCATTGTAAGTTTATTATATTCATCGGGGTTAAGAAGAGGAGAGTTGTTAAATTTAAAATTAACAGACATTGATAGTAAACGAATGGTTATTAAGGTTATAAATGGTAAAGGTGGCAAAGACAGGCTTACTATACTAAGCAAAACAGTTTTAGAAGATTTACGAGAGTATTTTAAGGTTTGGCAACCTAAAACTTACTTATTTGAAGGTCCAACAGGCAAGAAATACTCAGGAAACAGCGTATCTAATATAATTAACAATGCTGCCAAACGTGCCAAACTAAAGCGTAAAATTACCCCACACATGCTAAGGCATAGTTTTGCTACACATTTATTAGAAGCTGGTACAGATATTAGATATATACAAACGATTTTAGGGCATAGTAGTACACAAACTACCGAAATTTACACACAAGTAGCTATAAACAACATTAAAATTATTAAAAGTCCGATAGAAATGTTAAATTTGAAATAAAACCATGAGATTGATAAGTAACACGAGTGTTACTTATCAAATTGTTGGTAACTATTCAGCTGCTAAATTTTATTCCTAAAACAAATTACTTATCCCCT
>JBMYXB010000175.1:0-3325 GCA_049608005.1 Vicingaceae bacterium | reverse complement strand
GACACCATTACCATTGTTGTGGATTCTTTTCCTTCACAAACCACATTGGGTTTAGATAAAACAATTTGCCAGGGAGCAAGTATAGGTTTAACAAGTAATACTAATCCTAATAGTTATGTATGGAGCACTAACGATACAACAGCTCAAATAACAATAAATACAGCTGGGCAATATTGGCTAGAAAGTAGTAATAATAATGGGTGTGTAAATAACGATACCATAAACATTACGTTAAATGGTATTGCACCAACAGTTGGGTTTTCCACTCAAAAATTATGTTTAAACGAACCAGTACAATTTACAGATACTTCTAGTACAACAGATGGAAGTAACATTATTGATTGGAGTTGGAGTTTTGGAGATGCTGCAATTAGTAGCCTGTCTAGTCCTCAACATCAATACAATAACGACAGTACTTTTATTGTAATTTTTACTATTTTAACAGATAGTAATTGCGAAAACACTGCTACCCAAACTATTACTATACATCAAAAACCGCTCGCAGGCTTTTTTACTACTACCACTCCAATTTGTTCAGGTCAACCAACCAGTTTTGCTGATAATTCTTTCTCTACAGATGGAGCAATTACCTCTTGGTGGTGGGATTTTGGTGCAGTTGGAAACGCAGACACCTCTTCTTTAGAAAATCCTAATTACAATTTTCCTGTAACCGCTAATTATAATGTAGCACATATTGTAACTACAGCTTTTAACTGTAGTGATACAATAAATCAGGTTGTAACAGTAAAAGCTTCTCCAGTTTCTTTATTTACATCAGCAAACCATTGTTTGACCAACGAAACTGCTTTTACCAATACCTCTCAAGGTAATGTTATTTCTTCATGGTGGCATTTCGGAGATGCTGGTACAAGCTTGCAAGAACACCCTAAACACACCTATGCAGTTGCAGCACCATACAATGTAACTTTAGCAACAACAGCATTAAATGGATGTGTAGATACAGCTATTTTTCCAATTACAATACATGAAAACCCTGAAGCACATTTTGTTACCAACGATATTTGTGTACAAGATAGCGTTCAGTTTTTTGATAGTAGTGTAGTTGCTGTTGGATCTATTGTAGATTGGGATTGGAATATATTAAATCATCCTAATCAGTCAGCCAATCAAAATCCTTACTTCTTGTTTTCTGATACGGGTTATTATTATATAGAATTAAAAGTTACAAGCAGTGTTGGTTGTAAAGATTCTATTATTGACTCGGTTTTTGTTGCTCCTTTACCTCAGCCTTTATTTACATTTACGCCAGATGTTGGAGCTCCACCTTTAATAGTTAATTTTAATAATCTAACACAAGGCACAAACACGTATTACTGGGATTTTGGTGATGGCAATAACTCTTTAGATACTTCGCCAACTTACACCTATTTAGATTCTAATGCTTACACCATTAATTTAATTGCTACAAATAGCATAGGCTGTGTAGATAGTATAAGTAAATTGGTGAGAGTTTACGATCCTATTTTAGACATTGCAGTTACAAATTTGAGCTATGAAATAAATACTAATTACTTGGTTGTAAAAGTTAGATTAACCAATTATGGTAGTTATGAACTAAATAATTTTGATCTTGTTTCTGAAATATCTGGAGGAAATGCGGTGTTAGAAACTTGGGAAGGAAATTTAGTGCCAGCTACAAACGAAATTTATACGCTTAAAAGTGCTTTTGAAATGAATAACAATGAATTTCCTGATGTAATTTGTGTTACCGCACAACATCCTAATGGAGGAGTTGATGCTGTTATGGAAAATAACGAGTTTTGTCTTTCTTTGGCAAAATTTACGTTAATATCTATGTATCCTAATCCTGCTAGCAGTACTTTAAATGTTCATTATATTTTACCATCTAAAGGTGAAGTAAGCATTCAATTGCATGATGTTTTAGGTAAAAAAATAGCAGATTTAGGTGCAGAACAAGCTCAAAAAGGATTTAATAGAAATGTGATCAATCTATTGCCTTATAAAAAAGGGATTTACTTTGTTGAAATATTATTCAACGAGAACTCCATCAAAGAAAAAATAATAATCAAATAATAAATGAAAATACTAATTACTGGTGGTGCTGGTTATATTGGTTCGCACACTATAATAGAGATATTACAAAATACCAATTGGGAAGTTGTTTCAATAGACGATTATTCTAATTCAAGTGCGGACACTTATGATAGAATAGAAAGAATTACAGGTAAACGAATTGTATTTTATAATGTTGATTTGAAGGATCTAAAAAGCACTAAGAAAGTTTTTGAAGAGAATAAAGGTATTGTAGGTATAATTCACTTTGCTGCGCATAAGGCGGTAGGTGAATCTGTAGAGCAGCCTTTAAAATACTATGATAATAATATTGTTGGGTTAAATAATATTTTAAAATGCCAAGCAATGTTTAAAGTGCCTAATATCATTTTTTCTTCATCATGCTCGGTTTATGGTAATGTAGAGGAGTTGCCTGTTACAGAAAGTAGTAAACTGTCAAGAGCAGAATCACCTTATGCCTATACAAAACAAATAGGAGAGGTTGTGCTTGATGATTTCATTAAAGTAAATAAGAACTTTAAAGCCATTTCTTTAAGATATTTTAATCCGGTAGGTGCTCATATTACGGGACTAAATGGCGAGCTATCTACTACAAGTCCAAATAATTTAGTGCCTTTTATCACGCAAACTGCTATTGGTAAACTTAATAAATTGACCGTTTTTGGCAGCGATTATGAAACAAGAGACGGAACTTGTGTAAGGGATTATATTCATGTTAGTGATATTGCTAATGCTCATGTGTTAGCTTTGGCTAGTTTAGTTGAAAATAAAATGGAACAAAAACATGATATAATTAATTTAGGTACTGGTATAGGGGTTACAGTGCTAGAGGCTATAAAGGCATTTGAGAAAGTAAGTGGAAGTGACTTAAATTATGAAATTGGGCAGAGACGAGAGGGTGATGTTGCTGCTATTTATGCAAATAATGAAAAAGCAAGAACGGTTTTGGGTTGGTTACCTAAATATAATTTAGAAGATATGATGCTATCTGCTTGGAAATGGGAACAATACATAAAAGATTGATTTTTTTTATAAAAAAAGCCTTGTGGTAAGATATATTTAATATATATTTGCAGCCGCTTAGGGCGATTAGCTCATCCCGATAATTATCGGGAGGTTCAGAGCCTATTTTTAGTAATTGAATTAATTATTAAAATTCCTTCAGAAATGTCTGAAGTAGCAAAAGAAGAAAAACTTTAAATTGATATTAGGGCGATTAGCTCAGTTGGTTCAGAGCACCTCGTTTACACCGAGGGGGTCAGGGGTTCGA
>JBMYXB010000174.1:0-3327 GCA_049608005.1 Vicingaceae bacterium | reverse complement strand
ACAGGCAACCTAAAAGAACTAGAAATTTTAGTTTGAAGAATATTAGACCTGGACAACATTATGTTGAAATTAAAAAGAAGAAACCTAACAGAAATGGGAATGGCTTTTTTGTAAAAACACTTTATAAAGGGAAAATTAACATTCCTGCTCGAAAAAAAGTTTTTGTTAGAGTTGAAGGTAAGAACCAATTAAGGTTTAGATTCTTTAAGAAGAATAGAGGGAACAGTTCACATGGAAATAATGGAGGACATTATGGAAATAATAACTGGGGTTCAGATTGTAGCTCATCAAATGGTAATGGAGGTTACTATGGAGAAAGTACTTTTGGAAATAGTGGTTTTGATAATCATTTTCAATCGAACCTTATGAGTGCTAATAGATTTAACCAATTGATTAGAATGTTAGGAAATGAACATTTTGACGATGTAAGGTTGGATATAGCAAGGCAAGCAATAGCTTCAAATGATTTAACTTCAAACCAAGTTTCAATGATAATGAACAAGTTTACATTTGAATCTGCTAAGCTGAAGTTTGCTAAACTTGCATACATTAGAACTGTAGATAGAGAAAATTACTTTATGGTTAATAATCAGTTTACATTTTCGAGTAGTGTATCTGAGTTGAATAACTTCATTTTAAATGCATAAAGTGCTATATAAACAAAAAAGCCGCTAATTAGTTAGCGGCTTTTTTTATTTAGCTTTTCTTTTAAATTCTGATGTGGTATGAAATGTAATATCTGGATAATCACTTTCTGCACTTTGAAGTAAAAATTTTGTTTGTGCTAAAAATACATAATTGTCATCTTTATCTTTAGCAATACTAGTTGCTTTTCGTCTAATAAAATCATTGAGTTGATCTTCGTTCTCAGTGGTCATCCAGCAGGCTTTATATAAGTTTTTAGGCTCAAAAGCTGCAGCAGCTCCATATTCGTGTTCCAATCTGTATTGAATTACTTCAAATTGAAGTTCTCCAACTGTTCCAACAATTTTACGGTTACCAGGTTGTTGAATAAACAATTGAGCAACTCCTTCATCTGTTAATTGCTGAATACCTTTTTCTAACTGTTTAGTTTTCATAGGGTCTCTATTTACCAATTCCTTAAATATTTCAGGAGAAAAGCTAGGTATTCCTTGAAATTCCATTTTTTCCCCTTCAGTAATTGTATCTCCAATTTTAAAGTTACCACTATCGTAAAGTCCAATTACATCTCCAGGGTAGGCCTCTTCAATAACGCTTTTATCTTGCGCCATAAAACTAGTAGGGTTACTAAACCTCATTTTTTTATCTATTCTGATATGCTGATAAAACTTGTTTCGCTCAAATTTTCCAGAGCAAATTCTTAAAAAGGCAATTCTGTCTCTATGTTTTGGATCTAGATTAGCATGTATTTTAAATATAAAACCACTAAATTTTGGATCAGTAGGATTTACAATTTTGGTGTTTGTTTCTCTACTCTTCGGAAAAGGAGCTATTTCTACAAATGTGTCTAATAATTCTTGAACTCCAAAGTTATTTAAAGCACTCCCGAAAAAAACAGGAGCTAATTCTCCAGAATTATATCTTTCTACATCAAATTCATCATAAACTCCTTCAATTAACTCAACATCCTCTCTTAATTGTTCCGCTGCATCACCAATTTGGGAATCTAATTCAGGGTCGTTTATATCAGTTATAGAAACAATGTCACGTTCCATTTTAGTTTTATTGGCATCAAATAAATTTAAATGGTTTTCAAACATGTTGTAAACTCCTTGAAATGTTGAACCAATACCAATAGGCCAACTCAAAGGCCTTACATTAATGCCTAAATGAGATTCAATTTCATCTAATAAATCAAATGCTTCTTGTCCTTCACGATCCATTTTGTTAATGAATACGATAACTGGGGTGTTACGCATTCTACAAACTTCCATCAATTTTTTAGTTTGAGCCTCAACACCGTTAGCACAATCAATAACTAGTATAACACTATCTACAGCAGTTAAAGTTCTGTAAGTATCTTCAGCAAAATCTTTATGACCAGGAGTATCAAGAATATTAATTTTAACATTTTTATAGTTAAAAGCCATAACAGAAGTAGCAACAGAAATTCCTCTCTGCTTTTCAATTTCCATAAAATCGGAAGTTGCTGTTTTCTTTATTTTATTTGATTTAACTGCTCCAGCAGATTGAATAGCACCACCAAACAATAATAATTTCTCAGTTAAGGTAGTTTTACCAGCATCAGGGTGACTAATAATACCAAATGTTCTTCTTTTACTAATTTCTTGTTCTAAACTCATAAGGTTGCGAAGTTACTTTTTTACTTTTTCAGTCAATGAATTTTGGGCATAAAAAAACCGAAAAGGAATTCCTTTTCGGTTTTAAAATTGTAAAAAATAAGTTTTACTCTTTGATAATCTTCTCAGCTTGTAAAATTTGACCTAACTCGTTTTTTATTTGAATAAAATACACTCCAGAAGTTAGGTTAGAAAATAGTTTTGCTTGATATTTTTTCGTGTCTGAAGAAATATTTATTTTTTCTTCAAAAATTCTACCTAATACACTTGTGTAAGTAATAGTTGACATGCCATCATAGCCATCTATAAAATCAAAAAATAGATTGTTTTTAGTAGGGTTAGGGTAGATGTTTATCTCAGCATAATTATTAGATTTAATTACAATAATTTTTGAGTAAGAATATTTACCATCAAAATCAACTTGTTTTAACCTGTAATATTCTATATTCTTAGGGAATCTATGGCTAAAAGAATAGTTTATAAGTTTGTTAGAATTTCCTGCGCCAGATATGTTGCTTATTTCTTCAAAATCAATTCCGTTATCAGATCTTTCTAAAATAAAATAATCATTGTTTATTTCTGATGCAGTTACCCATTCTAATAAGTTGTGTTCTGAATATGGTGACCCATTAAAACTAACTAAAGTAATTGGTAGAACACATGTAGGCCCTGTAGTTAATAAAACAGAAGCATCCCAACCTTCTCTATCAACAACACCACTAGCATGGAATTCAAACGTTAAACAATTACTTCCGTTAGAACAGAGGTTTTGTAATGCGGATAAATCATCATCCCCACAGTCACCAAAACCTGAGCCTGTTCCTCCTCCTGCAGGACCATTGTTAGGTCCTCCAGCATCATTGTTAAAAAGAACTGTTCCTCCTGTTCCAGTACCTTCATATATTTTCATCCAATCGAAAGCAGAGTTTGTATTGAACATTGCGAAAGTATTAAAGTTTACTAGTATAGTTTGTCCTACAGGACCACAAATAGTTGTTGTTGTTTCACAGTTAGCACTAGCAAAATTATTGGGGTGAGGATCTGA
>JBMYXB010000173.1:0-3581 GCA_049608005.1 Vicingaceae bacterium | reverse complement strand
ACAATGCTGAGTTTGGTTTTGGAGGATTGTTTGTAATTGATATGGAAACTGCTGCTAAAGCAAACCTATTAATGGAAAAAATGCAAGACGATAATGTTGGTTACTTAGCTGTTAGTTTAGGATCTTATAAAACATTGTTTAGTGCACCAGGAGGAAGTACTTCTTCTGAAATTCCTGAAGAGGAAAGAACTGCGATGGGATTATCTGACGGATTGGTTCGTATTTCTATTGGATTAGATAACAATATCGAAAGAACGTATCAAGCGATTAAAAGACATATAGAAGCTGTAGGATAATTTTTAGTTTACAGATAGGTTAAAGCAGGTACAGAAATGTATCTGCTTTTTTTTGCTAAAGACTAGGTAGCCCTTTAATCTGAGAAACTTCATATCTCCAGTCTTTATCCAATTTCTCCTCCCATATTTTCTTCTCTGTACCAAAGTAGAAGTTCTTTCTATCGATTTTTTTATTTGAAAAAATTAATCGATGGATTTCAACTGTCCCATACCCAAATTGTTCTGTCAAAGTGTGCCTATAGAATTTATCAATCTCCACAATTATTAAATCTTTCTCAATTACTCGTATCCCTCTAAAATCTGATCTTTCCAATATTCTTTCTAAACACTCTTGTTTCCAGACTGAATCTAAACTACCTCTTATTTCCTTTAATTCGATCAGTTTAAATTTCCAATCAACAGTCACTGGATCAGATTTACCTCTAGAATTACTACTATCTCTTACCTGTATTATCTCATCAAGCAATAATTCATTATCAACAATACTCTGAACTAAATTTCTATAACATTCAAATTTCAATCGAACACTCTCTACTTGTTCTTTATTTGGTGATAGATTACTACAACTAAAAAAACAAATACATGTAAAGAATAATATACTAGGTTTCAGCTTCATTATTTAATGTAAAATCTTAAAAATCAATTCTTTTAGTAACTCTCCATGGCTCGTAGAAGTATTGTTTACTCCTTTAGATTTTAAATCGTACTCACGTAAGTATTCTATTATTTTAACTGCTTTACGAATGTTATAATTACGTGCAGCAGTTTCATATTCTCCAACAAAAAATGGACTAACACGCAATACAGAAGCTAAATTGTTTTTCGATTTATCTTTTGTGTAATGTACTTTTAAAATGTTACTGTAAAAACTATACAGCAAACCAATAGTTACGACTAAAGGATGGTCCTTTTCATTCTTCGCAAAATGATTGATAATCTTATTGGCTTTTAAGACATCTTTTGCTCCAAGAGCTTTGTTTAACTCAAAGTTGTTAAAGTCTTTACTAATTCCAATGTTCTTTTCTACCGTTTCAGGTGTAATCTCATTTCCTTGTGGCACATTAATAATTAGCTTTTCTAACTCATTAACAATTTTACCTAAATCTGCTCCTAATGAATCTGCAATTAATAAAGCAGCTTGTGGTGTAATTGGGTATCGTTTACTCTTTAAATAACCTGTAATCCAATCGGGCACTTGGTTATCGTAAAGTTTTTTAGACTCAAAATAAACTGCTTTTTTCTTTAGCTTTTTACCAATAGCTTTTCGCCCATCTACTTTTTTGTACTTATAACAAAAAACGAGTAATGTTGTTGGCGTTGGATTATCTAAATAAGCTTCTAACTTATCTAATTGTGTGGCTAAATGTTGTGCTTCTTTAATAATTACAACATTATTATTCGCCATCATAGGATAACGTTTGGCTGCACCAATAATAGATGTAATATCATTTTCCTTACCATATAAAATGGTTTGGTTAAAGTCTTTCTCAGTTTCATCTAAAACATTAGCCTCAATGTAATCTGCAATTAAATCGATGTAATAGGTTTCGTCACCCGTTAAAAAATAAACCGGATGATAAACTTTGTTTTTAAGATCTTTTATTATTTGCTTGTGATCCATTAATCAGCCGAGTAAGAATATTTTAAGTGTTTAACACTTGTTCCGTTATTCTTAATTTCTTTTAGTGATCTAACACCTATTTCAATATGACTATCAACATAATTAGCTGTTACTTTTTTATCACTTTGGTCAGTCTTAACCCCCTCAGGAATCATTGGCTGATCAGAAACCAATAATAACGCTCCAGTTGAAATTTCGTTAGCAAAACCAGTAACAAACAATGTTGCTGTTTCCATATCAATTGCCATCGCTCTAACACTTCTTAAATAATCTTTAAAATCTTCATCGTGTTCCCAAACTCTTCTGTTTGTTGTATAAACGGTGCCACTCCAATAATCTTTCCCCATTTCTCTAATGGTTGTAGAAACTGCCCTCTGCAAAGTAAATGCAGGTAAAGCCGGTACTTCTGGCGGAAAATAATCATCAGATGTTCCTTCACCTCTAATAGCTGCTAATGGTAAAATAAAATCTCCTAGTTTATTTTTCTTTTTTAATCCACCACATTTACCTAAAAACAAACATGCTTTAGGCTCTATCGCACTTAATAAATCCATAATTGTTGCTGCATTAGCACTTCCCATACTAAAGTTAATAATGGTAATTCCATCAAACGATGCGCTTGGCATTGCCTTGTCCTTTCCAACTACTTCAACACCATGCTTCTCTGCAAAAAACTCCACATAATTATTAAAATTGGTTAATAAAATATATTTACCAAAATCTTTTAATTCTCTACCTGTATAACGCGGTAACCAATTGTCAACTATTTCTTTTTTTGATATCATAAACTAGATTTATTTGAAGTCTAAATTAATTAAGTTTCTGCTTTCTTTTAAAAAGAAGAAGTAATTATTTCGATATATCCCGAAATAATCAAATCTTTACAAAAAGTTTAATTATGGATAAATTTAAAGGTACAGGTGTTGCTATTGTTACACCATTTAACAACGATAAAAGTGTTGACTATAATGGATTAGAAAAATTAGTAGAACACCTTATTTCTAACGGAATTAACTACTTAGTTGTTCAAGGTACAACTGGTGAATCTGTTACTTTATCCAAAGAAGAAAAAGAAGCAACTTTAGCTTTTGTTATTAAGGTAAATAATGGAAGATTACCTATCGTTTTAGGAATTGGAGGAAATTGTACTAATACTGTTGTTGAAGCTTTTAAAAATACTAACACAACTGGTGTTGATGCCATTTTATCTGTAAGCCCATATTACAACAAACCAACACAAGAAGGAATTTACCAACATTACAAAGCTATTGCTGAAATATCTGAGCTTCCAATAATATTATATAATGTGCCAGGCAGAACAAGTTCTAATATTTTACCTGAAACAACTTTGCGTTTGGCAAACGACTTTGACAACATTATTGCTGTAAAAGAAGCTTCTGGAAATCTAGAGCAGTGCATGGAAATAATCAATAATAAACCTGCTGATTTTTTAGTGATTTCAGGAGATGATGCTTTAGTACTCCCTATTATTGCCTCTGGTGGTAATGGCGTTATTTCTGTTATTGCCAATGCTTTTCCAAAAGGATTTTCTGATATGGTTTCTGCTGCTTTAAATAATGATATGGAGACAGCTAGAACTTTACATTACAAATATTTTGAAATGATTCATTATTTATTTGTTGAAGGAAATCCTGCAGGTGTAA
>JBMYXB010000172.1:0-3611 GCA_049608005.1 Vicingaceae bacterium | reverse complement strand
AAAGTAAAACTAATAGACATCATATTGTTTTCCTCTCCGTAAATCCAATTTTCGTAGTCTCTATTTTTGTAAACTACATTGGGTGCACCATAAATAATGTAAATAATTCCTCTGTCCGTTTTCCAACCTTCTAAGTAAGAAGTAAAGTAATTGTTGGCGCTTTCTACTCTGGTGTAAAATTCTCTAATTAAGGTTCTCGCTCTTTCACTGCTTCCTGCTAAAGCGAGCCAATGGTTATCTACGGCTAGCTTTTTGTTTTCGCTCTCAGTAAGTGTTGCATATTCCTTTTTGGTAGAAATATAACGCATAGGTCCAATCATATTTTCAGGGTTTTTAACTTTCGGAAAATGCTCCTGAAAATTAAACAATGTTGGTCCTGTTTTAATGTTTTCTGAAGTCTGAAAATGATACAAGCCTTTATCTTGTATAACATAGCTCAATTGGTTGGTAGAGTCAAACTCTAACTGAGTAGTAAGTTGAGGTTTAAAAGCAACGGCTTCTTTATTTTCATCAACACTAAAAGGTGGTTTGGCAATGGGTAGCTTGGTGCTGTAATACTTTAAAGTAATGGCTTTAGCTGGGTTACTTTCATTTTTTTTGATGTAAACTTTATCATTACTGTTAAAATGGTTTTTAAAAACTACCGTATGATTAGAGTCTAGCATAAGGTAATTTTGGTCATTGTAAATGTCAGTCCGATTAACGGTCATTTTTTGCCTGATGTAATGGTCTCTATTTAAATCGCTAACAGTAACAACTAAATCATAACTATTGCCCATTGTAGTTGATAATGGAATTAAACCGTCTAAAAATTGTTGTTTTTTGTTTTTTCGATAATTGGTAAAATGTAAAGATGCACTATCAGTTAGTGATTTTGTTCCTCTATTAACCAACTCATAATGAATTAAAATGTTAGAACTAAAGGCGGTATCATTTCTTTTTTTAGTGTATAAAAGATTGTCAGAATTTAATCTAAAATGGATTTGTGTAAGGGTATCGTTTTTATGAAAAACTTTATAATTAGGACTAATTAGATTTAATCCGGGCATGTAAATACCAGCAACATTTTTATTAGAACCTCTATTTTTAGAAGAAGAACAACTGTAAACGGTTGCAATAATTAGTAATATGGTAAGTAATTTAAGCTTCAAGTTGTTTGTCGTTTTCGTCTAAATATTTAGTATCAATTTGTTTAGAGGTTTTAGCTCCTAAAATTCGTATTTTTTCTGCTCTACCAATTAAATTTCCTGAGCCAGTTTTTAATTTATTTACTGCTCCAGCATAAGCATCTTGCGAAGTTTTTAATCCTTTTTCAATCTTTTCTAAATCGCCTAAAAAACCTACAAATTTATCATACAAAGCGCCACTTTGACGGGCAATTTCTAACGCATTTTTGGTTTGTCTTTCTTGTTTCCAAACAGAAGCAACCGTTTTAAGTGTAGCCAATAATGTAGTAGGGCTAACAATTACAATTTTCTTATCCCAAGCATAATTGTAAATGTTGGCATCGTTTTGTAAAGTAAAACTAAAAGAAGGTTCAGAAGGCATAAACATCAATACAAAATCTGGTGTATTTAAACCAGGTATTTGGCTGTAATCTTTTTTAGAAAGCAAATCAATGTGGCTTTTTACCGAAGCTAAATGTGCTTTTACTTGTATGGCTTTTTCTTGTTCGTCTTCCGTTTCAATATAATTGGTGTAGGCAGTAATAGAAACTTTAGAATCAATTATAATTTGTTTTTCATCTGGCAGATTAATAATTACATCTAATCTGCTTCCGCCTCCGGTTTGGTTAGTGTAAAAATCTTCAGTTTTATATTCTTCACCTTTAACAAGTCCTGAATTTTCTAAAATCTTTTCTAAGATTAGTTCTCCCCAGTTTCCTTGTGTTTTAGAATCTCCTTTTAAAGCTTTAGTTAAGCTTTGCGCATCTTCACGCATTTGTTGGTTAAGTTCAGATAAGGTTTTAACCTCTGTCATTAAAGCAGAACGTTCTTTTACTTCTTTTACATATTTCTCTTCAACTTTTTGCTCAAAGGTTTTAATGTTTTCTTTTAAAGGATTAAGTATTTCACTTAATCTTTTTTGGTTAGCCTCAGCAAAATCGGTAGTATTTTGTTTGAGTAATTTGTTAGCGATGTTTTCAAACTCTAGGGTAAATTTCTTTTGTAGTTGTTCAACTTCCGTTTTTTGTTCTGATAGTTTTGTAGTTATATTTTGGTTGGCTTCTTTAAGTTGAGCGTTTTCAGAAAGTAATAGTCCTTTTTGTTCAGATAATTGATCTAGTTTTTCTTTTTGCTCTTTAAAAATATCTCTTGAAGTATTTATTTTACCAGTTAGTTCTCCTTTTTCTAACGAGAGTTCATTTATTCGTTGGTTTAAGGCTTCTTTTTCAAGAAGTAAATCATTGAGCCTTTTGTTTAGCTCTGTAGCTTCAGGAGTATTATTATCATTAGTAATAGCTCCTTTTTTACTAAGGATTTTTCCTAATATAAAACCAATTGCTAACCCAACAATTAAATATACAATACCCATTAATTCCATGTTCTAATTCTAAAACAATAAAGTTAAGATAAAGTTTGCTAGTTTATAAAGTCTGAAAGTTAAAAGTTGGAAAGATTATTTATATGGTTTGGTTGTTTTGCTCATAACTCATTACAGACAACTCACTACTCAATATTTAAGTATCAAAATAGGAGTGCCTTCATCAACTAAACTAAAGAGTTCTACAACATCTTTGTTTTTCATTCTAATACAGCCATGCGAGGCAGGTTCACCAATATATCCTTCTTCTGGAGTTCCGTGTATATAGATGTATCGGTTGTATGAATCCAAATCTCTACCTTTGTTAATGCCAGGTTCTTCACCTTGTAACCACATCACTCTTGTGGTTACATAATCTCCATCAGCTTTCTCTTTCTCAGTTAAAATATCTGCAATTTTTCCAGTGTAAATTCTCGATTCTAAAATACCTCCCAAAGGAACATTATCTCCAATTTTTCTTTTAATGGTGTGTAATCCTGAAGGAGTTTTGTTGCTGCCAGATTTACTGCCAATACCTTTTTTTGCAGTAGATATAGAATATTTTCTAATAGTAGAATCGTTTACTATAAGGTATAGTCGTTGGTATTTAACCGAAACGTACATGTATTTTTCAAAAGAGCGGTCTTTATATTTTAAATTAAGGTATTCAGATAAGAAACTTGCCATTGTTTCTGATGGTGGTTCATATTTGGGTTTTTCAATTTCTATTGGAATTTCAATAACAGGCTGCTCTACTATTTGGGCGCTTTTACATCCCAAAAACAAAAGTGTTATTAAAATTATACAGAAGGATGTTGTATTTTTTTGAAAAACAACCATTATTTTTTTTGACTCATTTTATAGATGAGGTTATAAAAAATGTTTGGAAAAAATGTCTTAAAAGGAACTGCTAATAACTCTTTACTTCCTATGTATTTATGGTTGCAATTCGATTTTAATGTGCTCACAAATTTCTTGGCAAAAACATCCGTTTTCATTCCGTTTTCTTGAGCAGGGCTATTTTGGTTAAATGTTTTTCCATCACCAGTTATTGCATTTAGCGTAACATTTGTGTTTATAAAACCTGG
>JBMYXB010000171.1:0-3737 GCA_049608005.1 Vicingaceae bacterium | reverse complement strand
TTAAAAAAGTGTTAAAAGAAAAGCTGTTTTACAATTACAATTCAAAATTATTATCTTTAGCAACGTATGAACAGAAAAGCTATAAGAACCATTATATTTTTAGCTCTATTCTCTTTAATAGGAATAGTAGCTACACAAATGTTTTGGGTTAAAAATGCTTACAACTTACAAGAAAAACAATTTAATGATAGAGTGCATGTTGCGCTAACCAATGTTACTGCAGATCTTTTAGACATTAACAAAGATGAATCTACCTTAATAAACCCAGTAAAACGGGTATCTTCTAATTATTACACCGTAATGATTAATGATACGGTTAACCCCTATTTGCTTGAAACACTTTTGCGGAACGAATTTGCCCAACGAAATATTAAAATAGATTTTGAATATGTAATTTATGATTGCTTTACTGATTCCATTGTGTTTGGAGACTACATATCTTTAAATGACGGTGAAAAAGACAACCTACAATCTAAATCTTACAACATGAAATGGGATAAAGATGGCCATTACTTTGGTATTTTCTTCCCATCAAAAAAAGCTTACATACTTAGCGAAATGAGTATTTGGGCCTTCTCTTCTTCAATTATCCTTTTAATTATAATATTTTTTGGATACACCATTAATGTTATTCTTAAACAGAAAAAACTCTCAGAAATAAAAAACGATTTTATAAACAACATTACCCACGAGTTTAAAACTCCTATTTCTACCATTTCTCTTTCTTCTGAAGTTTTGTTAAACCCTAATATTATTAATGAACCTGAAAGATTAAAAAATTACGCTAACATTATAAAGGAAGAAAACAGTCGTTTAAAAAACCAAGTTGATAAAGTGCTACAATTAGCCACTCTTGATAAAAGTAAATTAAAAATGGAGGATGAAAACATTAACCTTCATGAGTTACTACAAAACGCTATTAAAAGCTTCGGACTTATAATAAAAGAGAAAAACGGAAAAATACTAAGCCATTTAAATGCTGAAAAATTTATGTTTTTTGGGGATAAAATTCACATCACCAATACCCTTCACAATCTAATTGATAACGCAATTAAATACTCAGCCGAAAATCCTGAAATAACAATAGCCACCAATTCTCACAAAAATTACATTGAAATAAGCGTAAAAGATAATGGAATTGGTATTCCTACCGATGCACAGAAACATATTTTTGATAAATTTTACAGAACACCAACAGGAAATGTACATGATATAAAAGGATTTGGCTTAGGTCTCAATTATGTTAAAACCATTGTAGAAGCTTATGATGGCTCTGTTAAATTAATCAGTAAAGAAAACGAAGGTTCTACTTTTGTAATTAAACTCCCACTAAACAACTAAATATGAGCAAAAAAACGAATGACATTAGAATACTTTTAGCGGAAGATGATGCCAATTTAGGGTTTGTAGTACAAGATAATTTAAAATCAATTGGCTATAAAGTTACCTTATGCTCTGATGGAGAAATGGCTTTAAAAACTTTTGCTAGTGAACAGTTCGACCTCTGTATTTTAGATGTAATGATGCCTAAAAAAGATGGTTTTGCAGTTGCACAAACCATAAGAGACATCAACAAAGAAATTCCTATTGTTTTTTTAACTGCCAAATCTATGCAAACCGATAAAGTAAAAGGTTTTACACTTGGTGCTGATGATTATATTACCAAACCATTTGATTTTGAAGAGTTTTTATTACGAATTGAATCTATTTTAAGAAGAACAAAAATATTAACTCAACAAGAAGAAAAAACGATTGAACAATACAGTATTGGCAATTACACCTTTGATGTTAAAAATCAAATTTTAACACACAACTCAACAGAAAAAAAATTAACCAAAAAGGAAACACGTATTCTATCTTTTTTATGCGAACACCTTAACGACATTGCTCCAAGAGAATTAATTTTAAAAAATATATGGGGTAATGATGATTATTTTAGTGGAAGAAGTATGGATGTATTTATTTCAAAACTTAGGAAATATTTAGCTGAGGATGAAAAAATTCAGATCATTAATATACACGGTGTAGGATTTAAATTGGAGGTTAGTAAATAGTGCTTAGTTGTTAGTGTTTAGTATATAGTTAATCTTTATTTTTACGCTAAACACTAAACACATTACACCAAATTGAATACATTTTTAGAAAAAACTGCGCAACACTTAATAGATAATTACCCTGATAATTTAAGTGAACTATGTATTGTATTACCTAATAAAAGAGCCGGTTTATTTTTAAAACAACATCTTAGTAAACTTATAGATAAACCTATTTGGTTACCCGAAATTATTGGCACCGAAGAACTCATAGAGCAACTTTCTGAAGTTGAAGTTATCGATAATATTGAACAGCTTTTTGAGTTATATTCGGTTTACATTAATTCGGTAAAAGAAAAAGACAGAGAATCGTTTGATGAATTTAGTAAATGGGGTCAAATTTTATTACACGATTTTAATGAGATTGACAGATACCTTGTTCCAACAACAGGATTTTTTAAACACATTAACGAAGCTCGCGCTTTAGAAGTTTGGAATTTAGGAGAACGAGGAATAACTGATTTCCAGTCGCAATACCTTAAATTTTGGAAACAATTAGGCTCATTATACACAAGCTACAGAAAACACTTAATTGATAAAAAGTTAGCTTACCAAGGCTTAGCTTATAGAATTGTTGCAGAAAACCTACAAGAAAAACCCATGCAATTTATTGCAGATAAAATAAAATGGGATAAAGTAATATTTATTGGATTTAACGCCTTAAATAAAGCTGAAGAAGTTTTAATTTCTGAATTAAAGAAAGAACAAAAGTGTGATGTGCTTTTTGATGCTGACAACTACTATTTAGAGGATAAAATGCAAGAAAGCGGTCTTTTTTTAAGGAAAATGAAGAAAAAGGCCATTTTTCAGCCATTTAATTGGACAACCAACAAATTTAAGGAAGAGGAGAAAAAGATTAACATTTATGGGATTCCTCAAAATATTGGCCAGGCCAAATTTATTACCAACCTCTTAAATGATATTGACCCTACTAAAAACTATACAGATACTGCCGTAGTTTTAGCTGATGAAAATTTATTAATACCAGTTTTACAATCGGTACCCGAAACCATAGAAAACATTAATGTTACTATGGGCTATCCCTTAAAAAATACACCTACTAATAACTTTTTTGAAATTTACTTTGTAGCTATGGTAAATGCTGAGCGTTTCGGACATAAAGACTCACTCACCTACCATTATAAAGATTTATTAAAATTGTTTCAATTGCCTTTTAGCGAAATTGTTTTTGGGACAGAACAATGCAACAAAATAAAAGACCGCATCATTAAAAAGAATTGGGTCTTTATTAATAAAGAAAAAATTGAGTGGATTAACGAACAGTTAGATCTTGAGTTTCCATTTAGCTACAATGTAAACACTACGCTTAAAAAGACCCTAGAGTTTATTGAAAAAGGGAAACAATACTACATTGAATCTAAAAGCAAAGAAGAAAAATCTACCATAGAATTAGAATATTTATTTCAGTTTGCAAAGTTGTTTAATCAGATGATTACATTAACAACTGAACATCCTTTTATAGAAAGTAGTAAAGGGTTTTACTCACTTTACAAACAAGTTTTAAGCTCATTTTCAATTGAGCTTTATGGCGAACCATTAAAAGGTTTGCAGGTTTTAGGAATGTTAGAAACTAGAAATATCGATTTTAAAAACATCATTCTACTATCTACCAACGAAGGAACA
>JBMYXB010000170.1:0-3846 GCA_049608005.1 Vicingaceae bacterium | reverse complement strand
AAAAAGATTAAAATACTAGATTTTCTCATAATTGTAACGAAGATACTGATATTACAGGTGAAATAGGAGTGGGGATTATAGTTATTTTATTTACAATATTTATCTAAGGATTCTTGTGATTCCTTCTCTCCAAGCTGAAAACTAATTCTCCAATCTTTACAAGCTTTATCGATTTGATTAGTTTTGTGGTAGGCAATAGCTCTTTTTATATAAGCTTCTTTATATTTTGGGTGCCATTTAATTGCTTCGCTAAAACTTTTTATGGCTTCATTATATTTTTCTTTTTCCATTAATTTGATGCCTTTTTTATAATATTTCGAAGACAAAGGTGGAACGCCAGAATGATTTGAATATCCTCTAAGTTTAAAATTCAATGGTAAATTATAAGAGACAGAAACTGGTTTTCCTTTTTGAATACCTGGAGACCAATTAGGAAAAGAATTTACAATTTTAAGTGCTTCATTATCTAATAATTCATGAACACCTTTTACAATATTCGTTTCTGTTACGGCTCCTGTTTTATCTATCACAAAATTAACAAAGACTTTACCCTGAATTCCTTGAAGTTTTGCTTCTGATGGATAAGTTAAATTTTTCATTAAATAATGCTCTAATGTTTCATTCCCATTGTTAAATTGAGGGAGTTTTTCAATCACTTCATAAATTGTATCTCCGTTATTTTTAATTATAAAAAAAGCAGATCCATCTTTATGAGTTTTATACTTCTTTCCACTAATAGAAACACTATCTTTTATGATTTGTTCTTGTGAAAAACAGAAGTTTGCAATTGTGATGAACAGTATTAAAAGTAATTTTTTCATACTCCGAAGATAGTTATTCTTCTTAACTTAGCCTTATGGAAATTAACGCAATAATTACGGGTACAACAGGAATGGTGGGTAAAGCTGTTTTGTTGGAGTGCTTGGATCACCCAAAAGTAAAATCTGTTTTGGTTATAAATAGAAAATCTATTGGGTTGAAGCATCTTAAATTGAAAGAGTTAATACATGCTGATTTTTTTGATTTAACACCCATTGCAAATGAGTTGAAAGGATATAATGCTTGTTTCTTTTGTTTGGGCGTTTCTTCTATGGGATTAAATGAAGAACAGTACCATAAATATACTTTTGATTTAACCATACACTTTGCTGAGGTAGTTAAAGCGCAAAACACTGAAATGACTTTTAATTATGTTTCTGGAGCAGGAACAGACAGCACAGAAAAAGGAAGGGTAATGTGGGCGCGTGTAAAAGGGAAAACAGAAAACAAAATAAGTAACTTATTTAAGAATGCTTACCTATTTAGACCAGGAGCTATTTTACCAGAAAAAGGCGTTAAATCTAAAGTAAAAACTTACAATGTGTTGTATATTTTGATGAAACCATTTTTTCCAATATTGAGAAAAATGAACTCCATTACTACAAGTAGTAGAGTAGGACAAGCCATGATAAATAGTGTGCTAAAAGGCTATGAAAAACAACATTTAGAAAATGCTGATATTAATGTATTGGCAAAGAGTTGATTTAAGTAATTTTAAAAAGATGAAATTAAAAGGTAATAGCTAATGAGTTGGGGCGGAAGTGTTGCGGCAATGATACAAAGCTTGAAGAACAATAAAGCTCTTCTTGGTAAACGCTATACTTATTTTGATGCGAAAAAAGATTACTTAATTGCCTATAAAGGATTAGAGATAAGTAATAGAAGAGCAACACCCGAACAACTAAAAGCGATAAAAGCTTTAATTAGAAAACAGAAAAAAGCAGAAAGACTTAGAGTAACTATTGCTCTATGTATAATATCCCCTTTTATCATTTTTGGTACCTATAAATTTATTAAATCATTAGATAGTGAGGTAGCACAACATGAAGTTGTTGTAAAGAAAAAGAATGTAGATAAATACCTTTTTCACATTGATGATGGTGATTACATGTTGAGTAAAGGAAAATGGAATAATGCTATTTTTCAATATACAAGAGCTTCTGAGATTTTCCCAAATGAATACGATGCACAATATAGATTAGCATTAGCTTACAGCTATAAATGTAAATACACTGGAGATGCGTGTGGAAGGAGTGACTCGTTGGTTAATCGATTATTAGAACATTTCCCCGATAATGAAGAGGTGAAAACGTTAAGGATTTCGTTGGATAATAAAATGAAAGAAATACATTTAGGAGATGAATAACGTGAACCCTTTTTATGATAAAATGAAAGCTCTTACTGATGAAGAGTTACTTAAAGTATTAAGTATTAAAGAGGATTATAATCCTGAAGCTGCAAAAGCTGCAGAGTCTGTTTTTGAAGAAAGAGGTTTGTCTAAAGATGTGGTAGATTCTATTAATGAGACGATACGAATTGATAAAGTTGAAAAACAAGAGAAAGATAGAAAAAGAAAAGAAAAAATTGATGAAGTTTTATCTATTGCTTCAGTGTTTTCTAATGGTGTAACATCAGAAATAGATAGTAAGCAACTCAAAGGGTTTAAGCTATTTATCATTGGTTTAAGCATATACTATCTTTATGGGATATATGGAGCATACCCTTTTTTGGAGTTTTTATGGATGATTGATGATTTTAGTGTACTTCCAGTTTATTTGGAAATGTTTATCATTCTAATTCTATTTCCAGTAGGAATATTTCTATTGGCAAGATTGAAAAAAGAAGGCTGGCTTATTTTGTTCTATTTTTTTATGGGTAAGCTGCTAATGATTTCAGGAGTCAGTTTAGTGGGGTTTTACTTCGAATTAAGCGATTTATTAAACCCAAAGAGGGTATCTATTTTTGATGGCCTAACATATCAGACTAATTGGATAAATAATGTAATGATTCTTCTAACCTTATCTGCTGTTATATGGTATATGTTAAAAGATAGCGTAATGCGTTTGTCTAAAATAAACCCGAATAAGAAAAGAAGTTATACTTTTTTAGCTACTGGTTTATCAGTGTTGTATATCGCTGTTTACTATTCTCTTATGATGTTATTATAAAAAAAGCCCTCCAAGTGGAGAGCTTTTTTTAATTTATATTTTGCCAGTCGGGGCTCCCGACTACATATTTCTTCGGTACTGTCCACCAACTTCAAATAGGGCATCAGTAATTTGTCCTAAAGAACAATGTTTAGAAGCTTCCATTAAGTACTCAAAAATGTTTTCGTTTTGTATAGCTGCCTTTTGTATTTTGTTCAATTGTTCAGCTACTACATCCTTACTACCATTGTGTAGTTCTGTAAGCATATCAATTTGGTATTGTTTTTCTTCTTCGGTAGCTCTAATTACCTCTGCAGGTACAACCGTAGGAGAACCTTTAGAACTTAAGAATGTATTTACACCAATAATTGGGAACTCACCATTATGTTTTAGTGTTTCGTAGTACAAGCTTTCTTCTTGTATTTTACTACGTTGGTACATGGTTTCCATAGCACCTAAAACACCACCACGTTCGGTAATTCTATCAAACTCAGTTAATACAGCTTCTTCAACTAAATCAGTTAATTCTTCAATAATAAAGGCTCCTTGTATAGGGTTTTCGTTTTTAGATAATCCTAACTCACGGTTAATAATTAACTGTATAGCCATTGCTCTTCTTACAGATTCCTCAGTAGGTGTTGTAATGGCTTCATCATAAGCATTGGTGTGTAACGAGTTACAGTTGTCGTTAATCGCATACAAGGCTTGTAATGTAGTTCTAATGTCATTAAAATCAATCTCTTGAGCATGTAAGCTTCGTCCAGAAGTTTGAATGTGGTATTTTAGTTTTTGTGCTCCTGCACTTGCGCCATATTTTTTAGCCATTGCTTTGGCCCAAATTCTACGAGCAACTCTACCAATAACAGAATATTCTGGATCG
>JBMYXB010000169.1:0-4009 GCA_049608005.1 Vicingaceae bacterium | reverse complement strand
TTCGAAAGCGCTGCCGTCTTTGCCAAGGCGCAAAAGGTGGGCGACTATGGTGCCGACGTGGTCGATCACACCACTCAACAAGCCATTCAGCATAAATAGATTTCTAAATTCACCATCTTCTAAAAAAGGGTATTTAATTAATGCTTTATCTAAAGCAGTATAGCTCCCTTTATCATTTATTGCTTTAGAAATATCAAACCCTTCTACTTTTAAAGAAAGCGATTTAAACTCTCCTCTAAAAAATGTTTTAAAGAAATTAATATACTCAGGGTTATTATATAAAATGGGTTTTTTATCTAAATAAGATAAGTAAAGATTGGCTTTTACATTGTTGCCTTTTTTTATGTCTGTTTTTTTATACGAAACATCAAGTGCACTTTGTGTAGATGCAAAACTATAATTGATATAATCTGTAATGAAAGAATTACTTGCTCCCGAAAACTCTTTGAGCATTTTTAGTTGAAATGCTTTTAATTTTGGTTCGATAGAATGGTCTCTTTTTTCAAATAAAGCTCTGTTTTCAGCAATAAAATCATCAAATTGGGTATTAAATTTTCCAATTTGTTGGTTAAGCTCTGTTGGTACCGGAAAACTAAAGTTTAAAGAGAGTTGTTTGTCGTAAACCCTACCTTTGTTAACAGCTTCATTAAAAGATAAAATGAGGTTATATACTTTGCCTGGTTCTATGTAAAAAGAAGTGGTT
The DNA here is from genome assembly GCA_049608005.1 of Vicingaceae bacterium. GTDB lineage: Bacteria > Bacteroidota > Bacteroidia > Flavobacteriales_E > Vicingaceae. The sequence continues at coordinate 3,306 of JBMYXB010000169.1, read as the reverse complement.
TTATCTTCAATTTTTAGGTAAACTTTTTTAACTTCTTTAGCATCAAAACTAAAGTTGTAAGCGCCATTGGCTTTTATAGTTGTAAAACCAATAATCTCTTTTTTTGCACTAATGTAGTCTGCAGTAGTAAAAAGTTCTAATTCTTTACCTTTAAATTGTGTGGCATTTCCTTTAACAACCGTTGTGCTTGCAAATAAAGTAGAGGTAATTAACAAAAATGCTAAAATGAATATTCCTTTTATTTTTCTCAAACTGATAATTTATTTTTGATTGCAGATGGCACAAATTGTTCCACATTTCCGCCATTAATTAATATATCACGCACAATTGTAGAATTTATTGCCGAAAGCTCAGGAATTGTAGGGATATAAATTGTTTCTATGTTGTTATCCATAGCTTTATTCATTTGAGCAATGTTGTTTTCGTACATGTAATCTGCACTGTTTCTAAGTCCTCTAACAATGTAGTTGGCATTAACCGATTTGCAAAAATCTATGGTTAAACCTTCGTAAGTCATTACTTCAACTTTAGGACTGTTGGTAAACGTAAGCTTAATAAAGTCGGTTCGTTGTTCTAAACTGAAATAATATTTTTTAGCTGAGTTTTGTCCAATAGCTACAATAATTTTGTCGAAAAGTGGTAAAGCTCTTTCAATAATATCTTGATGACCTTTTGTTATTGGGTCGAAGGACCCCGGAAAAACAGCAATTTTCATAATATGAATTTTAATCAAAGTTAAAAGAAAAAATGGTCAGGAGTTATTTTTCTATGTGAAACCTGTATATCAATCTTACTTTAAACACTAAACCATCTTTAAAAGTAGGGTTAAGTACAGTTCTGTTATCTCCAAACCGAAATGCCGATAATCCTAAATCAGCTTCATCACCATTTTGGTAAGCTTTGTAGCTTCTCCCGATGGTATAACCTGCTTTTGTTTGTAGTAGAATACTCTTGGTTAAGCTAAACTGTAAATATCCAAATACATCGTTTGATTTTTTTACCACATAAGTATTGTTTTCTCCTAAATTGTAACTTCTTACAAATGCAGAAAAATTAGCTCCTACTTTCATAAAGTTATTGAGCTTGTAGTTAAAGTCAGCCCAAATAGGCAAGGTTAAATTAGCTTCAAATTTTTCGTTAGGGCTTTTGTAATACAATCCTAATAATGGCACTACAAAAGGACCAAATAATTCTCCATTATAATATGCACCAAAGCTATATTTTAAATTTTCTTTTTTGGTGTACTTCATTAAAGCCAAACCACCAAACTGATAATCTGTGCTGCTCAAATTTTTAAAGTCGGATGAGATTTTTGGCAAGAACATGTAGGTTCCGCTCCATTTTTCTGAGTGTTTTTTATTGTATCCAATTTTTAGGTTGACTGTAGAAATTGTAACCGGATTAAAGTTGGGATGAATTTTAGTGGTAATCTGATCAATATTAAAACCTGTTAAGAAGGTGTTTTCTTCATTAATTACAATAGGGAGTGTAACATCTAAACCAAAGTCTTTAACGTTAGTAGATCCTCCAATACTATCAAAATTATTTTGTGGTGTATCTGAATAGTGAAAGCGAGCTAAATCAACATAATCTTGAGCGTAAAAGTTGAAAGTTAAAAGTGAAAAGAAAAGAAAAAGTATAAATGCTTTTTTCATATAAGTTTAATTATTAGCCCTCATAGAGGGTAAAAACTGTTATTTCTGGCAATATACCAACTCTTCCGGGATAACCCAAAAATCCTAAACCTCTATTCACATAAAGTTGTTGCCCTTTTTCTGCATATAACCCCGCCCAATTTTTATAAATGTATTGCGATGGACTCCATTTAAAACCAGGAATTTCTACACCAAATTGCATTCCATGCGTATGTCCAGAAAATGTTGCGGCAATATCCGGATGGTTGGGTAAAACATGTGCATCCCAATGGGTAGGATCATGACTTAATAAGAGTTTAACATCCTCTTCCAAACAACCACTTTTGGCCTTATCTATGTCTCCGAGTTTAGGAAACCTCAACTCGCTTCCCCAGTTTTCTACACCTAAAATTGCTAAACGTTCATTGTCTTTTTTGATGATGTGATTTTCGTTTAATAAAAGGTTCCAACCTAATTTATTATGGACAGCTTTCATTAAATCATAATTGTGCTTCTTTCCTTCTAAATCATCTTTCTGATAAAAATAATCGCCATAATCGTGATTTCCTAAAATAGAAAATACACCCATAGGGGCTTTTATTTTGCTAAGTGTATCCATAAAAGGAAGTGCTTCCTCCGTTATTTCGTTGACTAAATCTCCAGTAAAAAAGATAATATCAGGTTTTTCATCGGTAATCATTTTTATGGCTTTTTCTAAAGGTTCAGTAGAAATAAAACTGCCAGAATGAATGTCAGAAACTTGAACAATTTTTAAACCCTTAAAAGCATTGGGTAGGTTGGGAATCTTTAATTTTTGGTTATGAATGGTATAATCAAAAGCAGATTTTAACACACCAAACATTAATGTACTAAAGGGAATGATAGAGGCAATTAATGCTGTTTTTTTGATAAAATCTATTCTTGAAAGGGGTATTTTGTTTTCAGCGCTTTCTTGCTTGGATGGTGTTTTGTTTATAATCCAAATTATAAATTGAACAATATCATGAATTAGTATAAAAGCTGTTCCTAATAATTTTGAAGCGCCAATTATCATTATTACTCCCATAATATATGTTCGTGCAAATTTTGGTGGGGGAGTTTGATCTAAGAAGTAAGATGCTGCAAAAAACATAAATACTATAGTGGATAAGGTAAAAATCCAGTAACTAATTTTTAATGTTTTTCTTAAAACAGAGCTGTAATTTTTAATAAAACTTTTTAAAGCTCGATAGTAGTAAATATCAATACTTAGGATTAAAAAGGTGGCTATTAAAATAAATTTAAGGTACATTTCTTATTGTAAATTTTGCTGGGTAAAATTGAGCATAAAAACAAGAGAAATAAAGAATTGATTAAAATGAATTATTTTTGCTGTTGTAAATAATGAGGTTTAATAAAAATGGTTACATTTGCGTCCGTTTTTAACAGAACTAAATAAGAAATCATAAGATGAAACTAGCGTTAATGCAGTTTCGCGACAAATAGAATAAAAAGAAGAAGTCATGAAAAAAGATTTACACCCAGAAGAGTACAGATTAGTAGTATTTAAAGATATGTCAGTTGATGAGGCATTTTTAACTAAATCAGCAGCAGCATCTAAAGAAACTATCGTTTGGGAAGATGGTAACGAATACCCATTAATTAAATTGGAGGTTTCTGCAAAGTCTCACCC
>JBMYXB010000168.1:0-4012 GCA_049608005.1 Vicingaceae bacterium | reverse complement strand
TCTCCATACATTAGTTTTAATCGTTGTATGGTATTTAACAGTCCAAACCCTGTTTCTGATTCTTTAGAACTATCGTACTTCCCGCTGTTAAATATTTCTATCACTAAGCTCCCTTCTTTTAATGTTGAATTAATTTCGATTAACCCTCCTTCTGGCAATTTTGATGTACCATGCTTAATTCCATTTTCAACTAAAGTTTGAATCATTAAGGGTGGTATTAAAAACCCTTCTGTTTCTTTTCTTATATTTTTTTGAATTGTAAGACGCTCCTCAAATCTTGTTTTCTCTAACCCCAAATAATCATTTACTAATTTCATCTCATCATCTAATGAAATTAATTTTTTTCTACCCATTAACAATGAGTTTCGTAAAACGTTAGATAACTGTGTAATTGCTTCTTTTGCCAACACTGGATCCTCATTTACCAAAGCCCGAATACTGTTCATTGAATTGAATATGAAATGAGGATTTAATTGTGATTTTAATTTATTTAACTCTATTTCATTTTTTGCAGCTTGCCACTTTAAATTTTTAATTTCTTCCTTTTTATAATTGGTTACAAAGTGGAATAAAAAATATAATAATGACCATATTAAATACAATAAAGTCCAACTAATAATTGAAGGAAATGCTTCGGTTATGTTTAATTCATAATCATTTTGAACAATTATTCTTTCTATAATTATAGATTTTAAAACGTAAACAAGAATTCCAGAAAGTAAGGTTCCTAATAATATTCTTGGTATTAAACGAGGAATATTATGCCTCATCCAATTTAGCCTAATAATGATTAGCCTAAAAAGGTGAGCTACTGATAATCCAATTAAAAAAATAGAGATTAAACTATATATTAACTCAGCACTTAACTGATTACCTGTTAACACATTAAAAACACCAACTACGGCAGCATAAAGCATCCAGCCAGCTATTTGCGAAATCCAATATAATCGTGTTTTCCTAACCATTTTAATTAACTAAAGTAACCTTTTACTTTTGTCCTAACCACGCTTTTCTTATTTTCAATTGTTGCGGAGTAGCATCTTTATCAAACTCAACAATAAAATCCTTTTGTTTTTCTACTAAAAAGGCTTTTCCTTTCAGTGTTTTATTTTTGACTTTTCCTTTAGATTTTCTAGCAACTAAAACCTCTACTTTATCTCCCTCTTTGGTATTATTTTTAAAATTATCTAACTGTTCTTGTACTTTGTTTAAATCAATTTCTTCTCCATTTACAGCTATGATTTCATCATTAATTTTATACCCCATACTTTTTCCAAACTCATTTACATCACTTAAGCTAGCAACAAATAAACGTTTTGTATCAGGGTTATAACTTAAACCAATTCCTCCTAAAGTAATTTCTTTAACTGTTACATCTTTATTAAATGTAATTGCGACCCTTTTAAGTAATTCTTCTAATGGTAGAGCCTCATTACCTTCTACATGTTTTTCAAAAAATGTTTTTACTTCTGGAGCAGATAATGAAACAATTTTATCAAACAACTCTTCATCTTTAAACGATTTGTATTTTCCGTATTCTTTAGAAAGCATTTCCATCATATCTTTCATACCCATTTCTCCATTAGAATTATCTCTCAATAAAATATCTAAACACAATCCTATTAGTGCTCCTTTTTGATAAACATTTCCATATTGGTCTTTATGCTTATCCAAACAACCTAAGCTTAATTCTGTAAACGCTAAATCATCTTCAAAATATTTAGCCCCCATCAACTTTTCTTTAATTACTTTTAAATAGTCTTCTGGTGTTTGCATACCTCCATACACTTGAACATGCCCTGCAAAATATTCCGTTACCCCTTCATACATCCATAAATGCTTAGACATTTTAGGATTGATGTAATCAAAATCTCCTATTTCTTCTGAATGAATGTTTAATGGCGTTACAATATGAAAAAACTCATGAGCAGCAACATCAACTAAAAAACCTGACAATTGTGCTGCTGGCATTTCTGGCAAATAATAAAATGAAGAGTATGAATGTTCTAAAGCTCCACTTCCACCAGAACCGCTTTGACCATCATATAAATAAATAATAAACGCATATTTATCTATTGGTAATTTACCACCTAAATAATCGCTTTGTAATGTTAAAATTTCTTTAATGTCTTTACCCAACTCTTTTGCTGTAGCTACTTTGTTTTTAGAGTAAACAGAAATTAAAATTTCTGCTCCTCCTATAGCAAATGTCAACGTATCAGGCACATTGTACATAATTGGAGCATCTACCAAATCCATATAATTTTCTGTAGTAAATTTATCTACATTACCAGTTGTAGTTACTGTTGTTAAGCCCGTTGTACCGTAAAAATCATCAGGCCTTGTAACATTAACCTCATATTTCATTTTTTTCATACCATCAAAATATCCGAAAAAGCCATGGTTGTTAAACACAATGTTTTCTCCTTTTTCAATGTTTGTTCCTCCTGGTTCAAAAACTAACTCCTCTACCTCAGCATCCCAAGTATCTTCTACCCAGTAAGAAATTTTTGCCAAGCTCTTTGCATTTTCTATTTCCCATCTGTTTTTGTCTAACTGATTTACGCTTAATGGTCTTCCATCTTTATCAAAAGCCTCAAAATCTAAAACATATTGACCAAAATCATAAATACTGTAGGTTCCTGGAACAATTTTGGGCATGTTATAAATAATCTTATCAGTTGTAACATTTGGAGTATTTAATTTAATTTGAATTAAATCGTTACTCACTTTATCCAAATTTAGATGAAATTGATATTGATCGTTTTGTGCATTTGCACTTAATCCAACAACAATTAAAAATGCTAATAACAGGCTTTTCATAGTTTTCTTTTTTTTGAGTTCTTAACAAATGTATTTATGTTTAGCTAACCTTTTTATTAAATTTACATCAGTGGTAAATTTTACCCACTAGAGGACAATATGAATTATTTAGCTCATTCTTTTTTATCTAACAACAATGAAAACCTAATAATAGGGAATTTTATTGCCGATGATGTTAAAGGGAAAGCTTACCTCAACTACCCCTCAGAAATACAGCAAGGAATTTTATTACACCGTAAAATTGATGATTTTACAGACAGCCATTTAACTGTAGAAAATAGTAAAATGTTAATTAGAGGAAACCAAAACAAGTTTACACCAGTGGTAATGGATGTTTTTTACGATTACTTTTTAGCAAGTGATTGGCACACATATTCAGAAAGTGACCTATTAAACTTTACCAAAAACATTTATAAAATTCTTTTTAAAAATATAACGTTATTACCACGCAACAGCCAGATGCGATTACCTTTTATGGCAAAGAGTAATTGGTTATACAGTTACCGAAATATTGACGGCATACAAAAAGCATTAACAGGCATGTCTAAAAGAACTAACTACGCTAACAACATGGATAATGCGCATCATATTTTAAAAGAAAAAGAACTAGAATTAAACAACGATTTTAAACTCTTTTTTCCTGAGTTAATTGAATTTACCAACTCCGAAATTAACAACTTTTAACCATGGCTAAACTCAAACTCGATTTACATAATATTTACAACAAATCGCATTTAATTGACCAAGCTTTAAATGACATTATTGATGAGGCTATTGATAAAAAGATTAAAACTGTTGAGATAATTCCGGGCAAAGGTACAGGACAACTCAAAAAGAAAGTAATTCGATTTTTACAACAAGGGCACATTAAAAACAAATACCACAGAATAGATAAAGACAGTAAAAATTTCGGTCGTATTTTTGTTTACTTTAAGTTTTAAGATGTTTACACCCGGACAGAAAATATTTGCAATTTGCTTTATTATAAGTTTTGCCATTTTTATTGGCTATCAATTCTATAAAGATCGTAAGAAAAACCCTACTTTATTTAAAGGGACTTATATTGTTATGATAGCCATTATTGCCATGATGATTGGGTACGTATTACTGAGTAAAATAGTTTAACAAAAAAAGGCCACCAAAATTGGCAGCCTCTTTTCTTCTAAAACAAATTGTAATTTTACTTAGC
>JBMYXB010000167.1:0-4183 GCA_049608005.1 Vicingaceae bacterium | reverse complement strand
CTGTAAACAACATTATAGGAAGTTCAAACTACGACATAGGTCATGTTTTTAGTACCGGTGGTGGTGGTATTGCAGGTTGGGGAGTTGTATGTTCTTCCTCTCAAAAAGCTAGAGGTGTAACTGGAAGCCCTAGTCCACAAGGAGATGCTTTTGATATCGATTACGTTGCTCACGAAATGGGACATCAATTTAGAGGGAGCCACAGTTATAACAACTCTTGTAGTGGTAACAGATCTAATTCAACATCTTATGAGCCAGGTAGTGGAAGTTCTATTATGGGGTATGCAGGAATATGTTCACCAAATGTTCAAGGAAATAGTGATGTTTTATTTCACGGTATTAGTTTGGAAGAAATTGGAAGCTTCATTACGTCTTCAGGAGATGTTTGTGGAACAGATACTCCACTTTCTAACAATCCCCCTTCTATTACAGGGACTAATATTGATGGAAATGTTTCTATCCCTGCAAACACGCCTTTTGCATTAACTATGACTGCAACAGATCCAGATGGTGATGCACTAACATATACATGGGAGCAATTTGATAAACAAATAACTCCACAACCACCTCAAGCAAATTCTACTACAGGACCTAACTTTAGGTCTTTCAATCCTTCAACAAGTCCTACTAGACATATCCCTGAACTATTAAAAGTTTCATTAGGAATTCCTACTACATGGGAAGTACTTTCAAATGTTTCTAGAGTTTTTAATTTTAGAGCAACAGTTAGAGATAATGCTATTGGCGGTGGATGTAATGATCATACTGATGTTTCTTTAAATGTAGATGGAAACTCAGGGCCTTTTGTTGTAACAGCGCCTAACAATCCTGGTGGCTGGTGGACAGTTGGACAACCTGCCCAAGTAACTTGGGATATTGCAGGTACTGATTTATCTCCTGTTAACTGTGATAAAGTAGATATATTTTTATCAGTAAATAATGGTTCATCATACCCAATTCAATTAGCTAATGACGTACCAAACCAAGGGCAATGGACAGTAATTGCACCTAATAACGTTACTATAGTTGCTAGAGTAATGGTAATAAGTTCAAACGGAACATTTTTTGATGTTTCTGATAATAATTTTAAAATACAAGCAGCTACAGGAATTAATGATTTAAGTGCTAATCAATCTGTTTTATCATTTTATAACAATCAAAAAATAGAGCTTTCGTTATCTGATGTTGAAACTGGAAATTATAATGTAGATGTTGTTAATGCTTTAGGACAAAAAGTAGTTTCTAAAGAGATAAGAGTTGAGTCTAGAAATGAAAAATTCTCTATTCCATTTAACAATACTTCAAATGGAATATACTACATTTCTATTAGTAACGAAAAAGCAAAATACAACGCAAAGTTTTTCAAAAACTAAGAGCGATTATCAATAAAAGAAAAAGGCTTCAATTGAATTGAAGCCTTTTTTTTAAAGTTAATTTTTAATCATTTTAAGATAACGCTTTACCTGAATTATAAGATATTCTAGAGTTGGATTATCATCAACAGATATTATCATATCACAAATATTCTCCCTATAAGAACCATTTGCACCTACTTTAAATTTAGCAATAGACAAAGCACTAATGTACTCAAGAGGAAAACAATCTTCTTTTAAATTCAAATCAATTAAAACACTAAAAGGTTTATTTATAAATGAATTTACATCATTCCCTTGAGGCACCATTGTTTTTGATAAATCATTCGTATCGAAAAAAGTGTAACTTAACACAGGGTTAATACTATCAGCAGTTTCTTTAGAGTGAATATACCCTAAGGATAAAACATCTTTTCTTTCTTCTTTTAAATATTGAATGAATTTTTTAACCGTTTCAGCCTCATTTCTGTTAGTTGCATTATAGAGCACTCCTACTGTAGTAGCTTTATCTAAACTAAAAGCTTTTACATTTCTTTGTAATCGTTTCTGCTGTTTTTTTAATTGATAACGACCAAGTTTTTCTTGTATGTTTTTTATAAAACTCACCTAATAACAATTTTGCTAACCAGCCTTTTACCTAGTTTTTGGTTAATTTTTGTTACCAAACCTTCCTTTACATAGTTTAACTCTTGTTTTAGAGAAGCTGAATCTAATTTTACGTAAAGAATATTGTTTTTAAATGCTATTTTTTGAGTGTGGTTAGCAAATAGCTGACCTACTAACTCTTTATAAATTTTTATCAATTCAATTTCATCTAACTGATCTTGATAACCGTAGGCCCTTAATAATTGATCTATGGTTTTTTTTAGCGGTGAATCAGACATTAACAACCCCTCCTTCTTCTATTTTAAAAGATTTGTAATCAATATTTTCTGATGATAAAATGGATGGAATACGCTCTAAATTAGTATCGGTAATAAAAACCTGTCCAAAATCTCCACCGCCAACAATACCTAATAGTTGATTCATTCTTTTACCATCCAGCTTATCATAAATATCATCTAACAAAACAATTACTTTTTGTTTACTAATATTCTGAATTAATTCGGCTTGAGCCAACTTTAAAGCTAACAAATATGTTTTTTGCTGACCTTGAGAACCAAACTTCTTCAATTGCCTCCCTCCTAAATTAAAAATTAAGTCATCCTTATGAATCCCAATATTACTATAATGATTGCCCCTATCTTTTTCTAGGCCAGCAATTAGTAATTCTTCAAAATCTCCATCATTTAATTGAGACCGATAACTTAATTCTACCTGTTCTTTATCCTTACTAATTTTAGAGTAATACTTTTGAAAAATGGGCGTAAACTCTTCTATAAAATTCTTCCTAGAATTATGTATTAACTTACCGTACTGAACTAATTGTTCGTCCCATATTTCTAAAGAATCTTTATCGAAATTTCTATTTAACCAAAACGATTTTAATAATAAATTTCTATGATTTAAAGCTTTATTATAAGCCAACAAATTAGTTAAATACCCATTATCATATTGAGAAATAATTCCATCTACAAACTTCCTCCTAACATCACTCCCATCAATAATTAACAAAACATCCAATGGAGTAATAATAACCAATGGTATTCTTCCTATATGATCAGCTAATTTTTCGTAATTCTTTTTGTTACGCTTAAATTGTTTTTTTTGATTGCGTTTTAAACCACAATATATAACCTCTTCCTTCTCATTGTTGTTATAAAATCCTTCTACAACAAAAAAAGGAGAATCATGCTTAATGTTCTGACTATCAACAGGGTTAAAATAACTTTTACAAAACGACAGGTAGTAAATTGCATCTAATAAGTTAGTCTTCCCTTCACCATTATTACCTAAAAAACAATTAATTTTTTGAGAAAACTCAAGCTGAGCTTCTTCATAATTTTTAAAGTTCAATATAGATAGTTGTTTTAAAAACATCATACAAATTTAATTCTTATTGATTAAGATGTTTAAATATTCTGTTAAAAGTTTAACTGAAAGCTTGATTTTATTCGAAATATTTTCAACTTTAAATTATTCTTTTAAGCTTAAAAAAACTATTTTTGCCAGTCTTATAATATAGCTAGAATAAAAATGAGTAAAAACATAGAAGAAAACGAAGATTTAATTGTTGACGTACAAGAGGTTTACAGCAAATCAGAAGAATTTATTGAAAACAACAAAACAGTTATTATTGGAGTTGTTTTAGGTTTGATATTAGTAGTTGGAGGATTTTTTGGTTACAAAAAATTAATTATTGCTCCTATGGAATATGAAGCACAAACAGATATGTTTATGGCTGAAAAATACTTTGGTCAAGACTCTTTACAAAAAGCAATTAACGGAGACGGAATAAACTTAGGTTTTATTGACATTGTTGATGATTACAGCGGAACTAAAGCTGCAAACTTAGCACACTACTATTTAGGAATTTGTTACAGAAATACTGGTGAATTTGATTTAGCTATTGACGAATTAAAACAATTTAGCTCTAGTGATGTAATGATAAGTACTGTTGCATTAGGTGCAATTGGAGATTCTTACATGGAGTTAGGAGAAACTAGTGACGCTATTTCTTACTACGAGAAAGCAATAACAAATGGTGATAACAAATTAACTTCACCAATATATTTGTTTAAAGCTGGTATGGCTTACGAAGAAACTCAAGATTATGCTAAAGCTTATGACAAATACAAAACGTTAAAAGCTGATTATCCAGATTCTAGAGAAGCTCAAACAATAGATAAATATATTGCTAGAGCAGAAGC
>JBMYXB010000166.1:0-4222 GCA_049608005.1 Vicingaceae bacterium | reverse complement strand
AACTCCTCCCCTTTGGGGAGGTTGGGAGGGGCTTTAACCCTTTCTCATAGCAACCTCTTCCCAGCCACCACCATTGTATATATTTTCTACCCCGTTGGCTGCTAAAAATTCTACAGCTTGTCCGCTTCTTGCTCCAGACCTACAGCATAACACAAGTGGTTTTTTCATTGCTTTAAATTCTTCTATTTTGTTCGGCACGCCTCCTAATGGAATATTAACAGAACCCTCTACCATTCCCATTTCGCATTCCGAAATTTCTCTTACATCAACTATTGTTGCGGTTTTTAAATCTACATTTTCGTAACTCATAATTATTTATTTAATGTGGTAATTTATTTTTTATTAATCCATACGCCATTGTTCCTAAGAGTAATCCTATAATCGGAATAAGGTATATTATATTTCCTGCACCAACCAGTGCGTAAAGTGGTCCTGGACAGCCTCCAACTAATGCCCAACCAAGCCCAAATATTATTCCTCCAAGTAAAGTGTTTACTTTTTTTGGAGGATTAGTAGAAAGGTCAATTTCTTGTTTATCAATTGTTTTTATTTTAAAATATTTTATTAGCTGGAGACTAACAATCCCTACAACAACGGCCGATCCAATTATTCCATACATGTGAAAGGATTGAAAACGGAACATTTCCTGAATTCTAAACCAAGATACAGCTTCAGATTTTATCAGAATTATACCAAAAACCATTCCTGCTAATATGTATTTAATATATTTCATAACTTAAAAAAATAAAGGATAAATAAGATGTGTCATTATAAGTCCTCCAATAAAAAACCCAACCACAGCAATTAAAGAGCCTAATTTTAGTAAAGACAACCCCATAATTGCATGTCCAGAAGTACAACCGTTAGCGTACCTAGCTCCAAAACCAACTAAAAAACCACCTGCAGTAATTATAGCAATATTTTTTGGAGTCCAATCAAATAATTCTTTAGGAAATAATCCTTTAAAGTCTGAAATACCGAACTGTATTAAGTCTATTTTAGTTGCATCGTTTAGTAATACTTGGTAGTTTAAGTTTGCCATACTACTTACTAAAAAACCTCCTAAAAGAAGCCCTAAAACAAAAAATAAATTCCAAGATTGGGCTTTCCAATCATAATTAAACAATTCTACTTTTCCATTAGGAATACAAGCAGCACATAAATGTTTTAAACTACTTGAAATTCCTAACCTTTTATTACCTATTATTAGTAACAGAGGAACTGTTAATCCGATAAGTGGCCCAGAAATATACCATGGCCAAGGTTCTGTAATTAAATCTATCATTTTTTATACCATTTCTGATGCGCAAACCCAATTAGATTTAGGGATATTTTCATGTTCTTTAATTGCATCAAATCCACCTTCGATGTTTGTTAATTGGTGAAAACCTTTTGCTTTTAAGATAGAGATAGCAATAACAGACCTGTACCCTCCAGCACAATGAACATAATGCTCTTTGTCTTCAATAGAATTTGAATCTCCCATTGAAGTAGCTAATGGCACATTAATCACTTTGTCAGCTAAAATGTGTTCAGAAAAATATTCAGCATCCTTTCTTACATCTAAAACTGAAGTGTTTTCTTTTAAGTTGTTGGCAAATTTATCTGTTGTAACACTTAAAACATTTTCTGTTTTTTCTCCTGAAGCAGCCCATGCTTCAATTCCTCCATCTAAAAACCCTATAGTATTATCGTACCCTACACGAGATAACCTTGTTATAGCTTCTTCTTCTCTGCCTTTAGGTGCAACAATAATAATTGGGGTGTTAATATCAATAATTAAAGCCCCTACCCAAGGGGCAAAACTCCCGTCTAAACCAATAAACAACGAGTTAGGGATGTGTGCATTTATAAACTCTTCAGTTGGTCTAACATCTAAAATTAACGTGTTTTTGTTTTCTAATAAAAGCTTAATATCCTTTACAGATAATGGAGTTAATCCTTTTGTTAAGATGCTTTCATAACTTGGGTTTACACCTTTGTTCATCATTACATTTTTAGGAAAATATTGAGGGGGAGGAGTTAACCCGTCTGTTACCTCCTTAATAAACTCTTCCTTTGTCATATCAGCTCTTAAAGCATAATTTACTTCTTTTTGATTACCAAGAGTATCAAAAGTTTCTGAACTCATGTTTTTTCCGCAAGAAGAACCTGCTCCGTGGTTTGGATAAACAATAATATCATCGGGCAGAGTCATTATTTTATTTCTTAAAGAATCAAATAAATGACCTGCTAAATCAGCTTCGGTTAAATCAGATTTTACCGCTAAATCAGGTCTTCCAACATCACCAATAAATAAAGCATCTCCGGTAAAGATGTAAGGTGTTTTCCCTTCTTCATCAATTAATAAATAAGACGAAGATTCCATAGTATGACCAGGAGTGTGTAATAGTTTTAAAGTAATATTCCCAACTTTAAACTCTTCACCATCAGTTCCTGAATGAAAATCAAATTCGGTTTTAGCATTTGGTCCAAATACAATTGTTGCTCCAGTTTTTTTAGCTAAATCAACGTGCCCAGATACAAAATCAGCATGAAAATGTGTTAGAAAAACATATTTAATTGTTGCATCTCTGCTCTTTGCTTTTTCTATATAAGGGGTAGTTTCCCTTAGAGGATCAATTACTACAGCTTCACCGTTTGATTCGATGTAATAAGCCATTTCAGCTAAACAACTTGTAAAAATCTGTTCTACGTACATAATAATAATTTTTAATTTAAAAATATTTCTTTTATAAATATATAAGCTCCCATCACTAAAACAAACCACCCAAAACCTTTTTTAAGTTTTGATCCGTCTATTTTATGAGAGAGTTTGTTTCCAATAAAAATACCCGCAACAGCTAATGCCGTAAAGATTAGTAACAATTGCCAATCAATAGTAATTACGGATAAATCTCCTAAAAAGCCAAATAACGATTTAGCTGCAATAATAACTAAAGAGGTTCCAACAGCTTTTTTCATAGATAATTTACTTAGCATAACTAAAGCTGGAATTATAATAAACCCCCCTCCAGCACCAACTAGACCAGTAATAATTCCAACTAAAATACCTTCTATTAAAATTAAAGGATAATTAAATTTTTGAGGCTGTGTTTGCTCAACATCTTTTCTGCCTTTAATCATAGAAACAGATGCTAAAATCATTAACACTGCAAATAAACCCATCACAAAAATTCGTTTTGTAAAAATGAAATTTTCTATTGTGAAAATTTCATCAGGTATTGCAGGTACTAATACTCTTCGAGTAAAATAAACTGCAAAAATTGCTGGTAAACCAAAAATCACAGCGGTTTTCATATCTACAAAACCTTCTTTATATTTTATAGAAGCTCCTATTAAACTAGCTGTTCCAACAATAAAAAGAGAATATGCTGGAGCGGTATCAGCAGCTTCAACACCTAACAAGTAAACTAGTATTGGCACGGTTAAAATTGATCCACCACCTCCAATTAATCCTAATGAAAGACCTACAAGGATAGCTGCGATATAACCTATAATTTCTAATTCCATTTTTTTAATCTTGACATTTATCAATACATGCAACAATCTGAGATAATCGCTGATGTTTCAAAGAATAATAACAGTTCTTTCCAGATCTTTCTGACAATAAAACACCTTTATTTTTAAGAATACTTAAATGATGAGAAGCAACAGCTTGTTCTATCGATAATGCCTCGTGTATTTCTGTTACATTTAATTTTTTATTGTCATCTAACATCCCAACTATGCTAATTCTTATAGGATGAGCAATTGCTTTGAGCATTTCTGATGCCGTTTCTAATTTACTTAATTCAATCATTATATATAGTTATCTATATTTGTAGATGCAAAGATATATATAATTTTCTATATATGTGTAAAAATATTTTTTTCTTTGAAATTTAGCTACTTTTATAGTCCAATAAATAATTATGGAAAAGATTAAAAATTACATTAACGGAGAGCTTGTTGAGCCAATCTCTAAAACATATATTGATAATTATAACCCTTCAATAGGTGAGGTTTATTCGTTAATTCCAGATTCGGATGAAGCGGATGTTGATTTAGCAACGAAAGCTGCACAAGCTGCCTTTCCTGCTTGGAGTAAAACGCCAAAAGAAAAAAGAGCTAGAATTTTACAAAAATTAGCACACTTAATTGAGGACAACTTAGATCGTTTTGCTGAAGCTGAATCGAGAGACAATGGAAAGCCATTAAGTTTAGCGAAACGAGTTGACAT
>JBMYXB010000165.1:0-4230 GCA_049608005.1 Vicingaceae bacterium | reverse complement strand
TTTTCCAAAAAGAATTATCTCTGTTGTTCCTTCTCAAACAGAGTTGTTGTATGATTTAGGCTTGGATGATGAGGTAGTGGGGATAACTAAATTTTGTATTCATCCTGATAATTGGTTCAGGAATAAAAACAGAATAGGAGGAACAAAAAATCTGAATTTAGAAAAAATAGCAGCTCTAAAACCAGATTTAATTATTGCCAATAAAGAGGAAAATACACAGTCAGAAATAGAAGCTTTACAAAAGTTATATCCTGTTTATACAAGTGATATTTCTAATTTAGAGGATAGTTTACAAATGATTACTGATATCGGGAAACTGACCAATACAGCAGAAAAGTCAACTAAAATTGTAGCAACCATTAATGTTGAATTTGAGCAATTATCTAAACACAATTTCACTAAAAGAAGTGCCTTGTATTTAATTTGGAAAAAGCCTTACATGAGCATAAATCAAACACGATTTATACATGATATGATGCAACGTTGTGGTTTAACTAATGTTATAAAAATGGGATTAGATTATCCTGAAGTTTCTGAAAAAGAGATGATAAATCTTAATCCAGAGTTCATATTATTGTCATCAGAACCATTTCCTTTTAAAGAAAAACACATAAAAGAATTTCAATCTATTTGTCCGAATGCTAGGGTATTGTTAGTAGATGGCGAATACTTTTCTTGGTATGGATCTCGTTTATTAAAAGCACCAAACTATTTTATTGGGTTGATAGAAAAAATGGCTTAATTTTAGAGCCATCAAGCGTTTTTACAACATATTATTTTTAGTAGGATTAGCACTAATTTCTTTAAATTCTAACGCCCAAAAAGTTGGTTTGGTATTAAGCGGAGGAGGGTCTAGTGGAGTATCTCACATTGGGGTATTAAAAGCCTTAGAAGAATATAACATTCCTATCGATTACATAACAGGAACATCAATGGGAGCTTTGGTTGGCGGTTTATATTCAGCAGGCTATTCTCCTCAAGAAATTGAAGATATTTTTTTATCGAAGCAATTTAAAAAATGGGCTGAAGGTAGTTTAGATGAAAAGTATGTTTATTACTTACGTGAAAAGAACGAAAATCCTTCTATGGTAACTTTTAAAATAGATTTGGATACTTTAATAGAGACAAGTTTGCCTACAAATTTAATTTCTCCAACAGCTATAGATTATGGATTAATGCGACATTTAGCTCCTGCGACAGCAGTTGCTAAAAATAATTTTGATAGTTTATTTATACCTTTTAGATGTGTTGCTTCTGATATTATAACAAAAAAACAATTTATTTTTAAGGAGGGTAAGTTAGCTCTTGCTGTTCGATCATCAATGGCTTATCCATTTTATTTAACTCCAATTTCTTATGATGGAAAATTGTTATTTGATGGCGGCCTTTATAATAATTTTCCTGCTGATATTATGGTAAATGATTTTTCGCCAGATTTTATCATTGGAAGTAATGTTTCGTCAAATTTTGAGGTGCCAGATGAAGATAATCTAGTTTCTCAAATTAAAACCATTATAGTAAATAAAACGGATTACTCGGTTACCGATAAGGTTCCTTCCTTAATTATAGAGCCAGAAGCTTCAGAGTTTTCTTTGTTTGATTTTGATAATAATGAGGAGTTAATAAAAATTGGATATGATGCAACTCTTAAAAAAATTGAAACACTTAATAAAAAAATTGCTCAAAAAAGAAATGTAGCTGATTTAAGTTTAAAAAGAGAAAAATACAGACAAGGTCTTCCAAAAATGTTTTTTGAAGCAGTAGAAGTTAAAGGGATGAACAATGCTCAAAATAAATATGTATTAAATTCATTACGTTTTAAGGGAGATAGTATTAGTGCTCAAAAATTAGAATCAGAATATATAAAAGTATCTTCTGATGATAAAATTAAAAAACTATACCCAGAAGCAGAATTTAATAAAGCGTCTAATCAATTTTCTTTAAAACTAAATGCTAAAAAAGAAAAAGACTTGTTTGTTTCTTTTGGAGGAGTTTTTTCTTCTCGGCCTATAAGTGAAGCTTATATTGGGTTACAATATAATTTTTTAGGAAAAACAGCAGTATCGATAGTTGCCAATACTTATTTTGGTAAATTACATAATTCGGTTACAGCAGGTTTTAGATTAGATTTTCCTTTTACAATTCCATTTTATTGGAAAACAACTTTTAATATAGATGGTTGGGATTATTTTAAAAGTAATTCTACTTTTTTTGAAGATACTAAGCCTTCTTTTCTAATAATAAACGACCAGTATTTAAAAACTGAATTTGCTTTTCCTATTGCTTATAAAGGTAAAGTGGTACTAGATGCAACTGGTGGGGAAATTGAAAATAAGTATTATCAAACAAGAAATTTTTTATCTACCGACACTACCGATAAAACGATGTTTAGAAACTACTCTGTGGGTTTACACTTTGAACAAAATTCTTTAGATTTAAAACAATATGCATCTAAAGGGAGTTTTATTTCTTTTGGCATAAGAGCTGTATATGGCGAAGAACGTTCAAGGCCTGGCTCTACCTCTATTGATAAATTACCTTTTGATACTATACATAACTGGTTAAGGTTTAAAGCAACTATAGATAAATACATTACGGTTACAAAAAATATAAGATTAGGTTTGTTTGCCGAAGGCGTGTATAATAACCAATCATTTTTTCATAATTATACTGCTACTGTTTTAACTGCTCCTGCTTTTGAACCGTTATCAGAAAGTAAAACTTTGTTTCAAGAAAATTTTAGAGCACATAATTATTTAGCCGTTGGGTTAAAAAATATTTTTCAAATAACAAAAAATATGCAGTTTAGAGTTGAAGGTTATTTATTTCAACCGCATCAAAATATACTACAAAACGCCAATAAAGAAGCTTACTATGGTAAAGTATGGGATGAAGGACATATTATTTATTCCTCTTCATTGGTTTATAAAACGCCATTAGGGCCAATAGCGTTAAACGCAAATTATTATGAGCAATTTGAAGATCATTGGAGTTTTATGTTCCATTTTGGATACCTTATTTTTAATAAGAAAAGTTTAGAATAAACTAAAATAGAAGTTTAACCAAAGGTAAAATAAAAGCCCAAAAAACAATGCCTGCAAGCATAATTGGTAAAGTAGTTTTTTTACCAGGATAAAATCGAGAGGCTAAAAAACATCCTAAAGGGATGGAGAATAAAATAGGGGTTAGAGCAGAAATTCCTATTAAGCCGTATTTGTTTTTTATCACTATAAAACGCCTGTTACCTTTAGTAAACACTTTCTTTTTCTTCTTTTTTGGAAGCAATTTGTTTATTAAAACATTAACCCAACCGGTAGCATAATAAAAAAAAACTACACCAATTACACCGCCAATAATTAATAAAAATACGGTTTCTAAATAATTATAATTTGTTGCCGGAGAAACCAATAATGCTACGGCAACAGCAAACTTGGTACCTGCTAATAACAAAATACTGGCTAGTTCTATTAATGTTGTTATTTCCATTTACAACTTGCTCCCATAAGCTAAATCACCAGCATCACCTAATCCGGGTACAATGTATGATTCTGCGGTTAATTCCTCATCTATTGCTCCAACCCAAAGTGTAGTATCTTCTGGCAAATTACGTTCAACAAAACCAATGCCTTCTTTACTTGCAATTAAAGCAACAATGTGCAGCTTTTTAGGTGTGCCCTTATCTAATAATAGCTTGTAAATTTCTACCATAGAAGCTCCAGAAGCCAACATTGGATCTGATAAAATAACAATTCTATTATCTAAACTAGGACTAGCCATATATTTAGCCTCAATAACAAAAGAACCATCTTTTTTATGTTTTCGATATGCTGAAACTATGGCATTATCAGCATTATCAAAATAGTTTAATAAACCCTGATGTAAAGGTAAGCCTGCTCTTAAAATAGTAGCTAAAACAGGTTGCTCTATCATTAATGGAATATCTGAAATACCTAAAGGAGTAGTTATTGATTGCGTTTGGTAATTAAATGTTTTACTAATTTCGTAAGCCATTATTTCACCCATACGTTCACAATTTCTTCTAAAACGCATTCGGTCATTTTGTACATCAATATTTCTTATTTCAGATATAAATTGATTAAAAACAGAATTATCCTTTCCTAGATTTATTATTTCCATACAGCTTTGTTTAATGTAAAATTAGCTATTTTATTTACTAAGAGATGCTAAATGTAAATAGTTAGCAAGTTTAATTAAATAGGTATTTAATGA
>JBMYXB010000164.1:0-4341 GCA_049608005.1 Vicingaceae bacterium | reverse complement strand
GTATTTCACTAGGCATTTCACGAAGCAGACTTTCAGTCTGCGAATTAAAACTATGGATTTTCAATCCATAGTGGTTTATTTTTTCAAAAAAAATGAAGAATCTATATATATTCTTCATTTCAATATATAACGTTCTCATACCCGAGGAAGAGATTTTTTTTAAACCAAGCCAGCCAATTGTTCTTCTAACACTTTAATCTTCGCTTCAGCATCGGCTTTTTTCTTTTGCTCCGCAGCAACAACTTGTTCTGGTGCTCCAGCAACAAAACGCTCGTTAGAAAGTTTTTTGTTTACAATATTCAGAGAACCTTGAGCATATTCTAGATCAGCTTTAATTTTAGCAACCTCAGCCTCTACATCAACATTTCCTTCCATTGGAATAAAATACTCGTTCGATTTTACAACAAAAGAAAAAGCCCCTTCTACTTTATCATCTACATAAGTTAAATCTGATAAGTTAGTTAATTTAGAAATTATAGTATCTAAAGACTCATTAACAGCTTCGTTTTTCTTCACCATTAACGCAATCTGATCTTTATTAGGAATGTTCTTAGACTTACGTAAAGTTCTAATTTCTGAAATTACATTATTGGTATAATCGAAGTCTTTTAACAAGGCTTTGTTTACGTTTCCAGCTTTTGGGAAATCCAATAACATAATGGTATCACCTTCATTTCTGTCTTCCATATTTTGCCATAACTCTTCAGTTACAAATGGCATAAATGGGTGCAACATTTTTAACAACTCTTCAAAATAAGCAATGGTTGTTTTTAAGGTAGCCGCATCAATTGGTTGTTGATAAGCAGGCTTCACAGACTCTAAATAAGAAGAACAGAAATCGTTCCACACCAATTTATAAGTACTCATTAATGAATCAGACAATCTGTATTTCTCAAAATTATCGTTTACAGAAATTAAAGTCTCGCTCATTTTAGAATTGAACCAATCAATTGCAATTTTTGCACTTTCTGGCTGTTCTAAACTTTCATCAACTTCCCAACCTTTAACCAATCTAAAGGCATTCCATATTTTAGTAGAAAACTTACTTCCTTGTTCTAATAACGATTCATCAAACAATAAATCGTTACCTGCAGCAGCACAACTTAACATTCCAAAACGAACACTATCTGCTCCGTACTGGTCAATTAAACCTAACGCATCAGGAGAGTTTCCTAACGATTTACTCATTTTTCTACGTTGCTTATCTCTTACCATTCCGGTAAAATAAACATCCTTAAATGGTTGTTCGTTTTTAAACTCGTAACCTGCAAAAACCATACGTGCTACCCAAAAGAAAATAATATCCCAACCTGTTACTAAAACGTTTGTTGGGTAATAATAATCTATTTCAGTTTTGTCTTCTCCAAATCCATCAAAAACAGAAATTGGCCACAACCAAGAAGAAAACCAAGTATCTAAAACATCTTCATCTTGTCTTAAATCAGACGCTTGTAAATCAGCATTTCCAGATTCAGTTCTTGCCATTTCTAAAGCTTCCTCTTTAGATTCTGCAATTACGTAATCATTAGCCTCATTATAGTAATAAGCAGGAATTTGTTGTCCCCACCACAACTGACGAGAAATTGGCCATTCTCTAATATTATCTAACCAATGTTTGTAAGTGTTCTTATATTTTGATGGAAAAAACTGGATGGTATCATTCATTACATTTTCCAATGCAGGCTTCACAATTTCATCCATTTTAACATACCATTGTAAAGATAATTTAGGCTCTACAACAGTATCTTGGTTTCTTTCTGAATACCCAACGTTATTGGTAATTTGTTCTTCCTTAATTAGCAGCCCTTCTTCTTTTAACAATTTGGCAACTTTCTTACGCACTACAAATCTGTCTTCGCCAACAAAAACTTCTCCAGCTTCACTTATCGTTCCATCATCATTAAAAACATCAATAATTTCAAGATCGTTACGTTTTCCGATATCGTAATCATTGGTATCGTGAGCAGGAGTTACCTTTAACATACCTGTTCCAAATTCTAAATCAATATAATCATCCGTAATAATTGGAACTTCACGGTTTACCATAGGAACGATTACTTTCTTTCCGTGTAAATATGTGTAACGCTCATCTTTTGGGTGTACACAAATTGCGGCATCTCCCATTATTGTTTCAGGTCGAGTAGTTGCAATAGTGATGAACTCATCAGAATCAACCAGTTTATAATTAATATGATACAATTTTGATTGTACATCTTTACGAATAACCTCTTCGTTAGATAAGGTAGTTTGAGCTTTTGGATCCCAGTTTACAATTTTCCAATCTTTATAGATGTATCCTTTTTTGTTTAACTCAACAAAAGATTTTATTACCGCATCCGATAATTTTGGTTCCATTGTAAATCGTGTTCTATCCCAATCGCAACTAGCACCTAATCTTTTTAATTGTTCTAAAATTATTCCTCCATACTTATCTTTCCATTCAAAAGCATGCTCTAAAAATTTTTCTCTTCCTATATCATGCTTGCTAATTCCTTGTTCTCTTAAAAGATTTACAACTTTAGATTCTGTTGCAATAGAAGCATGATCTGTACCAGGAACCCAACAAGCGTTATAGCCCATCATTCTTGCTCTACGAATTAAAACATCTTGAATGGTATTGTTTAACATGTGCCCCATGTGCAACACTCCTGTTACATTTGGTGGTGGTATAACGATAGTGTAAGCCTCTCTTTCATCTGGCTTAGAACTAAAAACGTCATTTTTCATCCAGTATTCATACCATTTATTTTCTATGGATTGTGGATTATATTTACTATCGATATTCATGTTTCACAAATTTAATAAGTTTGCAAAGATAAGTTATTGTAAAGCAAGTATCAACTAGTCTTGCAAATATTATGTACTTGCACCATATTATCAAAATCGCCTTACAGCTTTATAATTAGTTCTTTGTTAAAGAAGTGTTAACAGAAAAATATCACTTTAATTTATCTATATATTTGTATAGAATAAAAACTAAAAAATCTAAATCATGAAAAAAGTATTATTAACATTTAGCTTATTGGCTTTTGTTGCTGTTGGTGCTAATGCACAAACAACTGCATCTCCTGCTAGTGAGATAAAAGTTCAGAATCCTAATGCTGCTACCATGAGTTTTGAATCAGAAGTTGTTGATTACGGAACGATTGAGCAAGGTGCTGATGGAGTAAGAGAATTCAAATTTACAAACAATGGTAAAGAACCATTAATAATTTCTAATGCTAGAGGTAGCTGTGGTTGTACGGTTCCTACTTGGCCAAAAGAACCAATTAAGCCGGGTGAAAGCTCAGTAATTAAAGTTAAGTATGACACTAAGAGATTAGGGGCTATTAACAAATCGGTTACAATTACTTCTAATGCAGCTAATCCAACTAAAGTAGTTAGAATTAAAGGTAAAATTATTGCAGCACAAACTTCTCCTGTTAAAGAAGCTGTAGGTACTCCTGTGGCTAACTAATGAGAAATAATTTTTCAAAAGTATTTTTAAGCTTGCTACTTTTATTAGTAGCAAGCTTTTCTTTTGCTCAAAATGCTGATGTTATTCAGTTTGAAAAATCAACTCAAAAATTTATGAGAGTTGATGAAGGGCACATTATAACTCTAATTTATAGGTTTACCTATACTGGAGATACCGATTTACAAATTATACCACCAACAGTAGATTGCTCTTGTACCCAAGTTATTTTACCCGTAGGTAACATTGCACCTAAAAGCACCAACACCATTAAAATTAAATTTGATACCGCTGATAAGATAGGATGGCAAGAAAGAAGTGTTATTCTTCAGTTTATTTCAAATAAAAAAGATTCTTTATCTTTTGAAAAAAAGATTGTTTTTAAAGGTGCTGTAAAAGCATCTAAAGCTACAAAAAAGGCATACAAAGAAAGCCAAAAAAAGCAATAACAACCTATCGATAATATTTTCCTAAAAAAGTTGGTTTAGTTAAAGTCAATAAATATGGAGTAAAAAAAACAAAGCTTCTTATCAAATTATAGCGAAGCGTATAAACAACAAATTGTATGCCAACCACTGTTTATCGCCTTTCAAAAGAATAATTTTGAAACCTAATTTAACTTGGCTTTCTCCTTAATAAACGCTATTTTGGCTTACTCAATGTTAGTTTCATTGAAACAAAACTAACAAGTACGTTGAGCGTCATTAAAACCGAGAACTAAAAATGAGCGAAAGAATTAAAAAGACGACTAAAAAACTCGTAATTAAAAAATGGAAATCTAGCAAAAAGTTTTGGATGACCGAAAACGAATTTACTGGAATTGTTGTCGGAAAAGAAGCAACAAACTCTGAATATGTAATTACGGACGGAATTATTGAACCAAATGG
>JBMYXB010000163.1:0-4378 GCA_049608005.1 Vicingaceae bacterium | reverse complement strand
GGGTGTTCAATATCTTGTAAAAATGCCACAGCACCACATTCGTTTTCGTGGTTCATAATGCAAGCGTCCAAGGTTACTTTTCCTTCTCTGTCGGGCAAACCGCCTAAACCAACACTTCTGTTATCTGCATCAGATTCGGTAACTCTAACTCCAGCTTCAACAGCATCTAAAGCATTGCCACCTTTTTCTAAAATTTCCCAAGCAGCTTTGTTGGCATCTATTCCATGGTTCCAAGTAGAAATTACAATGGGTTTGGTAACTGGTAAAATTTTCTCTTCTTTTTTAATTGGAATTTCGTTATCAGTTCCTGAAGCACATTTTGCTAAAAGTATTCCTCCTAAACCTAGGGCGCTTGTTTTTATAAATTTTCGTCTCGACATAAGGGATTAAATATCTTTATTACAAGTAGTACAAATATATTTGTTTTCATGTTTGTGGGTTGTATTCACATGTTTATTAGCTATTTTACTAATAAAACTTTCATATATATCATCACCGGGAGTTAGGTGTTTGTCTTTGATAATTTTGTAATATTTTCCGTCCCATTCATCATGACCCCAACAAATTTTACAAACTCCCTCAGGCGCTTCTGAAGTATTGTGATTATTCTCTTTTCTTTTAAAGTAGTTTTTAATATTTTCAATAATATTGGCCATATGTTATTTTTTTCGTGGCTTCCAATGCTTTTTCTTCTTATTGTTGAAATTTCCTTTTTTCTTAAAAGGCTTCTTTTTTGAAGTATCATATTTCGGACCTTCTTCAAAACCTTCTGGTAAAGGACGTTTGGTAACTTCGCTACCTATTAAGCTTTCAATTTTAGAAAAATTATAACAATCATCTGCATTAATAAAAGTTAAAGCAACTCCAGTATTATCTCCTCTGGCTGTTCTTCCAATACGGTGTACATAATCTTCAGCATCACTCGGAATGTCGTAGTTAATCACTAGGTTAATTCCTTTAATATCAATCCCTCTAGACAGCACATCAGTTGCAATTAATAGCTTTATTTTATTGTTTTTAAAATCCAATAAAACACCTTCTCGTTCTTGTTGGTTTAAATCGGAATGAATGCCTTTGGCAGGTAATCCAATTTTATTTAAAGACTGTGTAATTTCTTTAACAGTTACTTTTCGTGATGAGAATACTAACACATAATCATGGTTGTTTTCTTTCAAAATTTCACGAATCAATTTTATTTTTTGATGGTTGTGTACCAAATAAGCAGCTTGCGTAATTCCTTTATTAGGTTTAGAAATTGCTATGTTTATGGTAACAGGATCTTTTAATAATTGCTTAGAAAGTTGTCTGATTTTAGGAGGCATTGTTGCCGAAAACAATAGGTTTTGTCTGTCTTTAGGGAGCTTGTTGGCAATTTTGGTAATGTCTTCATTAAAACCCATGTCCAACATTCTATCAGCCTCATCTAAAATAAAATGCTTTACTCCAGAAGTATCAAAATAACCCATGTTTAAATGAGAAATAAATCTTCCTGGAGTACAAATTACTATGTCAGCACCAGTGGTTAGAGCTTTCTTTTCAGCGTCAAAACTTTTGCCATCTCCACCACCATAAATGGCAATAGAAGTAGCTTCAGTAAAATAACTTAAACCTTCAATTTGTTGGTCAATTTGTATGGCCAATTCTCTGGTTGGTACAATAATAATAGTGCTCACTTTATCTGAGCTTCCTCTTTTGCAAATTGCATTTAATATTGGTAAAACAAAGGCTGCGGTTTTTCCTGTTCCAGTTTGTGCAACAGCAATCATATCTTTGTTGGCCATAACAGCAGGAATTGCTTCTTGTTGTATTGGTGTTGGAGTTTCAAACCCCATTGCGTCTAAAGCTTCAATTACTTGGTCTTCAAATCCTAATTCGGTAAATTTCATAGGAACCAAAGGTAATAAACTTAATGTGTAATCTGCTGATTTATTAAATCGAGTAATTTTTTAGTGTGATCTTTTGCGGTTTTTATTGCATTTTCTTTAGCCGCTTCAGAATACCCATTAATATCATTACAATATATTTCGCCCAAATAATTAAGGTTACAATAAGTAGTTAATCCTTGAAAAGGAAAAGCTATTTTTTGGATAACTTCATTAGGGTAGTCTTTTATTGAACTACCAATCGTAAAAGAAACAATTACATTTTTGTTGTTTAAAATAGAATCAGCTCCAAAAGCAAATCCATACTCAAACACTTTGTCAATCCAATGTTTTAAAATTGCTGGCATATTGTACCAAAAAAGTGGAAACTGAAAAACAATCGTATCTGCATTTAACAGTGCTTCTTGTTCGGCTTTAATATCAATATTAAAATCAGGATAAAGTTGATCTAAATGCCTTACTTCTGTGTTGGTTTCTTTAGAAAAAAGATCACTAATAATTTTATTTCCAATAGATTTTTTAATTTCTGGGTGAGCCAGTATCATTAGTGATTTTTGCATTGTAAGGTATTGTAAAAAAATTGGTGGAGAATATCGGAGTCGAACCGATGACCTCTTCACTGCCAGCGAAGCGCTCTAGCCAACTGAGCTAATCCCCCAAAAAGTTGTTGTAAATGTAATGTTTTAAGAGATATAGAGCCAAAAGTTGTGTTGTAAATTTTAAAATAAGTTGTTTTTTCTTAAGGTTTGTTGTACGTTCGTAAAACATTAAAATTTAATTATGATAGTGAAGAGGTTAAATAACATTTTTTTAATACTAGGTTTGTTTTTAACTTTTGTTTCTTGTTCTAAAGAAGGGGTTGAAGGGTGTACTAATAGTTCAGCAATTAATTACAATCCTAGTGCTGATATTGATAATGGATCGTGTGAGTTTGAAGAGTCTTCAACAACTGTTCTTTCTGATACAGATTTGTTGTGTACTGGCTTATGGTATTTAACAGATAAGGAGAGAACCGATACATTAACGCAGGTAACAACTAATACTTATGCATCATTAAATGATTGTATAAAAGACAATACATTTAGATTTTATTATGATGCAACTCTTGCAAAAGGAGCTGGCTCATTAAAGTGTAATACTACTGAACCTCAGATTGAGAATGGAATATGGTCATGGGGTAATAGCCATTCTGAAATAACTTTTAATTTACCTTATTCTGGACTAACTGATTATTTAATAGTCTCTTTAGATGCAACAACTTTTATTATTACAAACACTGATCAAGGATATTTATATAAATCAACCTTTAAACATTCACAATAAGTGTAAAAATCTCTGAAAATTGATTTTATTGTAAGTAAATCTTTTAATTTTACGAGTATTAAATTTGTATTATGAGCGAAAAAATTAGCACCAATAAAGCACCAAAACCAATGGGTTTATATCCACATGCACGCAAAGTGGGTAATTTATTATTTTTGTCTGGTGTTGGGCCAAGAGCTGCTGGTTCGGGTAGTGAAGAAGCTAATATTCCAGGTTTAAAATACGATAAGAATGGTAATTATGAGGCTTTTGATTTTGAAGCTCAGTGTCGTTCGGTTTTCGACAATGTAAAAATCATTTTAGAAGAATCAGGTTCTAGCTGGGAAAACTTAGTGGATGTAACTACTTTTTTAACGGATATGAAACGCGATTTTAAAACATATAACCGTGTTTATGCGGAGTATTTTCAAAATAACCAGCCTTGCCGAACTACAGTTGAGGTAAATGCTTTGCCTTCTCCTATTTCTATAGAGCTAAAGTGTATTGCGGTAATTGATTAATTCCTTTTGTATTCCCCTCCCGATAGTTATCGGGATGAAAGGGGCAAGAAAATAATCCCGATTTTTTCTCGGGATGTAATTTTCTGAGGTATGTTTTATTAAAAGAATCAGTATTTCTATCAAATAAATACAATCACTATTTTCTAAATCTATTTAGATAGATTTCCCTTTTAATATCAAACCCTTTAAAGTCTTTTTTTTAGTAAATTCGCACTTCTTAAAATAGAACATGAGTCAATATAAAACATACCCAAAACTAGATTTACCTAATGTTGCTAAGGAAGTATTAGATAAATGGGAAGCCAATAAAGTTTTCGAAAAAAGTATTACTACCAGAGAAGGGAAAGCCCCTTTTGTTTTTTATGAAGGACCACCTTCTGCAAACGGATTACCTGGTATTCACCATGTAATGGGAAGAGCAATTAAGGATATTTTTTGTAGGTACAAAACTTTAAAAGGTTTTCAGGTAAAACGAAAAGCAGGTTGGGATACTCACGGATTACCTGTAGAGTTAAGTGTTGAGAAAAAATTAGGAATTACAAAAGAAGATATTGGTTCTAAAATTTCTGTGGATGACTACAACAAAGAGTGTAGAGAAACAGTAATGCAATACACCGATATTTGGAATAACCTAACTGAAAAAATGGGTTATTGGGTAGATATGGATGATCC
>JBMYXB010000162.1:0-4471 GCA_049608005.1 Vicingaceae bacterium | reverse complement strand
CATTTCACGAAGCAGACTTTCAGTCTGCTAACTAAAACTATGGATTTTCAATCCAAAGTGGTTTATTTTTGTTCCCCTCCTCGGAGGGGTTAGGGGTGGGTTTTATAAATCAATTACCAACCTCTTAATCTCAAACCTTACAAGGAGGAGATTTTTTTACTTTATTATTTCTAAAAAGTTAGCTTCTAAATCAGATTTCTGAACTCCAATTTCAGAAACTACAATTCCCTTATCAAATAAGGCTTTATTTAAATCGGCACTTGTTTTCCCTTCTGCTAGCATTAAATAAACTTTATTGTTAATTTGATTTATACCACTAACTCCATCAATTTGTGCTAAGGTTAATTTTAATATTTCTAAATTATCTGAAGCAACAAAAACTTGTGCTTGGTTATTTAACACTGTTTGTATAGGTCCAGTAGTTAACAAGTTTCCTAACTTAAGTACAGCAACATGAGTACACACTTTTTCAACTTCATCTAAAATGTGGCTCGCCATAATAATGGTTTTACCTGCAGCTGCTAAATCTATAATTATTCCTCTAATTTCTGCAATTCCTTGCGGATCCAAACCATTAGTTGGCTCATCTAAAACTAAGATATTAGGATCTCCAAGTAGGGCAGAGGCAATAGCTAAACGTTGTTTCATTCCTAAAGAGAAAGTTTTAAATTTAGAGTTGGCTCTATTGGTTAAATCAACAATACTTAAAACCCTATCAACTTCACTTTCGTTAACTTCTTTTATTTTACAAACAATAGATAAGTTTTGCTTTGCTGTTAAGTAAGGGTAGAAGTTAGGTGTTTCTAATAAAGAACCAATTTTTTTTCTATCGTACTTGCTAGGTTGTTGCCCGTTCCAAGAAAAAGAACCGCTATCAGCATTTAATACACTTAATAAAATACCTAATGTGGTAGTTTTTCCACTTCCGTTAGGTCCTAGTATTCCAAAAATTTCACCACGATTAATTTGTAAACTAAGGTTGTTTAAGGCTTTAACTTTTCCGTAGCTTTTAGATAATCCGTTTATGTTTAATACTGCTGTCATGTTTTATATTTAGTAAATATAGCACATTGAAAAAGAGTAGGCAAACCGTTTATAATTAATTAACGTTTTTCTGGTTTGTAATTTTTTAGAACGGAGTTATTGATAAGTAGATTCCGGGTCAAGCCCGGAATGACGTTGATTAGTTACTTTAACGTTTTATCCATAAGATAAATTATACTTGCCATTGCTGCAGCTCCTAGTTCTAATTCTCTTTTGTTTACATTTTCAAAAACATCATTATTGGTATGATGGTAGTTAAAATATCGTTGCGAGCTAATTGCCATTCCTAATTGAATCATATTAGGATAGTATTCTTTAAGTGGACCAATATCAACACCTCCAAATCCTTTACGAAAACGATATAGTTCAAAATTGTTTAATAAACCTTCATAATTTTGAACCATTTTAAGTTGCTCGTCAGTTCCATTTACATCAAATCCTACAGGTAAAAAACCACCTCTATCACTTTCTATGGCACATATATGGTTTTCTTTTTTTTCTGAAACAATTTTAGCATAGCTTTTACCACCCATGTTACCATTTTCTTCGTTCATAAATAAAACACACCTTAGTTTGTGTTGAGGTTGGTAACCTAATTTTTTTAAAATTCTTAACGCTTCAATACTGTGTACAATTCCTGCACCATCATCGTGTGCTCCTTCACCAACATCCCAAGAGTCTAAATGCCCGCCCCAAGTAATTACTTTGTCATCTTTTCCGTTCATTTCGGCAATAACATTGTAAGATGTAACATCAGGATAAGTTTTACAATCCATTTCCATTTTTAACATCACCTTTCCTTTTTTTAACCATTTAGAAAGTAATGTTGCATTATTGGTACTCATAGCAGCACCTGGTATTTTATTCACATTATCATCATAATGCATGGTTCCTGTGTGTGGAAAATCATCTTCGGGAGTAGCTAGTGAACGAATAACAACAGCTTTAGCATTAAGTTTACCTGCTTCATTAGTGCCTAAACCTCTTATAGGGTAACAAGCACCATAAGATTTAAAGGTTTGGATGTTTTTTTTATCAAAAGCCTGACTTAAAAAAACGATTTTATCTTTTACCTCATTTTCTGAAAGCTTTTTTAAAGCTTCAACATCTAAAACTTCAATTACTTCGCCAGAAATTAAACCGTTTGTGCTAACAGAACCGCCTAGGGCTAAGATGTCCAATTTAATAATGTCTCCTTTCTCATTTTCTATCCAAGCAGCCTCAGTAGTTCCTCTTTCCCAATGTGGCACTTTTATTTCTTGCAAATAAACATTGTCAAAATTGTAAGATTTTAAAAGTTTTTCACCCCATTTTATAGCCATTTCTGCTTCGGCAGAGCCTGTTATTCTGGCTCCAATATCTTTACATAAACTTCTTAAATTTTCGTAAGATTCTCCATTTTCTAAAGCTTCATCGTATATTTTTCTGATAAAGGTAGAGTCGGTTTGAGCGAAAGTGTTTAAACTTAAGGTTACAAGAACTGTAACTAATATATTTTTCATCTAAGGTAGTTTTATTAGTAACAAAGTTAACACTTTCATACGAAAGTATTAATAAATTAAAAAGACTCCAATTTGGAGCCTTTTTTAGTAAGATGTATTAAATCGTTTACTTAATATTAATTTTAATTAATATATCCTCTTTTTTCTTTTTGTATAGTTCTAACAATACTTCATCATCTTTTGTATTAATTATTCTATTCGTTTTGAATTGATATACGGGAATTCCTTTTACATCACGTAAGTCAAATAAAGATAGTTTCGATACATCTCCAGTTGAATCATCAATTCTATATGCAGTTAAAAAACCTCCCTTACCAGATGAATGAGTCTTAGGTATTTTATTTAAAGGTAAATCTAAATTTTTGAGATTATCTAGATATAGTAAATAATGATACTTTTCTGTATTCATATATTTATATGACATATCATAATTATTACTTTTTTTATATTGTGGCAAAAAAGCTGTAAGCGCCTGGAATGAGGCTGCAACATTAAATCCACCAGAACTTACAACTAATTTTTGACTTTTGGATAGCTTATTAACCCAAGAAAGATCACCAGATGCATCTATCTTTGCAATAAACATGTCTAAAAAATTATAGGTAATAGTTGATGTGCTTCTTCCCATAGATTTACCTGTTCCTACTCCTCTTGTAGAGCTTATACCTCTAGTTCCATTCATTCCTGATTTTCTTACGTAATATACTTCACCCAATAATAATAGACTCCCATCTGAATTGATTTTAAAATCATCAAGTCCTAATTCATAAATTCCAATTTCCTTACCTTTTTCTTCCTTTTTTTCATTTCGATTTTGTTTTCCTTCCCTTACGTTTTGATTAATTACATCTAAAGGAATATCATGAAATTGTTCATTTGTAATTACCCCATCTTTATTAATAACAGATACATATACACCATTTGTAAAACGCTTTCTACCATAAAATCCTGCGCAATACATCATTTCATTTTTTCCTTCCTTTAATTTAATACCATGTGGAAAATTTACTCCGTTAGCTTTAATTTTTGTTACCTTTGGAGAGTCACTATTGTTATAACTTAATAGTTCTAATCGAGAATTTTCTTCGTTTCTTACTTTTGCTAATACATAAGCATTACCCTTAGAATCAATAGTGTATCCAAGATTGTCCATTACTTTTTCAGTGTATGGCATGGTGATTTCTTTATTCCAAATAGGTTTCATATCAACATCAAAAACTATCATACCTATTTTATCCTTATTAACTCTATCATTTTTTACATCTGGGTGCTTCTGATAGGTTAGTAAATACTTTGTTTTGTCAAAAGATTGAGAAATTGTAATTTTTTTCTTGTTGATTTTTTTTACTCTGTTTTTTATTTTTATGATTAGTTGTGTATTTTCTATAGTAGGATTATTAAAATTAATCTCGTGAACATAAAATTGTTCGGTTAAATTGGGTTTATCCCAAACACTATAGAATTGAAATATTTTCCCGTTTTGTTGAACAAATTCTTCATGATGAAAACCACGAGGTAAATTCTTTTCGATAATGATTTCATTTTTCGATTTTTCGATTAGTGAGTTTGGATCGAACTTCTGAAATGTAAGATTTCTTCCTACTTTAACAGATAATATTTCATTATTATGATGAAAATACTCCTTGAATTTAGCATCAACAACGGGATATGCTGATCCAGTTTCAACGTCAAAATCTTTAGCAGTTTTTACTTCCTGAGAAATTAATAATGTTGGTAAAACCAACAAAAGAATTAGAGATAAGCGTTTCATTATAATTATATATTTTAGTTGAACATCAAACATAGTTATTAAAAACTCATAAATAAAGAGATTTCAATTATTTCCTGTTTTTTAACAGTTTATTTGCTTTTAAAACTGAAAATAAATAAAAGCTTGTAATTCAGAACTCATTGCCTGATACACA
>JBMYXB010000161.1:0-4472 GCA_049608005.1 Vicingaceae bacterium | reverse complement strand
CCTGTGTCACTTTTATTCCTGTTCCCAACAAATCTATTCGCATAGATTTAGAAAGTGCATCAACAGCGTGTTTTGTAGCACAATAAACATTGCCCTTTTCGTAAGTTTCTTTACCAGCAGTAGAACCAATATTTATGATGTGTCCGCTTTTTTGTTTTACCATTAATGGAACAATAGCTTTAGAAACATAAAGCAAACCTTTTATGTTAGTATCTATCATTTTTTCCCAATCATCCAGCAAACCATCTTGTATTTTATCAATACCACTAGCTAGCCCAGCATTGTTTATTAAAATGTCTATTTTTTTGTGAGAGATGCTGTTAATTGCTTTAACTACAGCATTGTTATCTCTTACATCAAAACATAGCGTAGTAACTTCTACGCCATGTTTTAATGTTAGATTTTTTGATAAGAGGTCAAGTCTTTCTTGTCGTCTTCCAGTAATAATTAAATGATCACCATTTTCTGCAAATAATTCGGCAGTAGCCTTTCCGAAACCAGCAGTAGCGCCTGTAATTAATACCGTTTTATTCATTATTTAATTTCTTTTAAAGCATTTCCAATTAACGTTTTTAAATGCGAGCGGTGTGCTTTAGTAGAAACATCTCCAGCAGTACTGTTTGCTGTTTTTTGAATTTGTTTTAAATTGTAAACCGCCATAGATTGTGCAGCAGAAACATACCTTTTGCTTCTTGGCCCAGATGCCATTGCAATTAAGTTTTTGGTGTATGCCACCTGTATGTTTTGTCTAAAAGAATTTACCGTTCCATTAGCATCTGCTTTAAAAATAGCATTGTTTAAATCAGTCATCATTGTAGATAATTTGTATTCGTTTCCGTACAATTCAGAATCAACCAACCTTTGCGTAGTGTTAGGGTGTAAAATATGCGCTAAAACATTTTTTTGATAGGACAACACTTGGTTGTGAATTTTAGGATCCTCAGGTCCTCTAAAAAAGTTATAACCTCTTCTTTGTAATGCTAAATAATTATATAAATCATTTGGAGCATCAAAAGCATCAGGAGCAAAAACATACTTTGT
This sequence comes from Vicingaceae bacterium, assembly GCA_049608005.1. Taxonomy (GTDB): domain Bacteria; phylum Bacteroidota; class Bacteroidia; order Flavobacteriales_E; family Vicingaceae. The sequence goes on along the minus strand of JBMYXB010000161.1, from coordinate 3,431 downwards.
TAAGGTTTGCATAGCTCTTTTTTGATCTGCTAAAGCAACTGGTGTGTAAGGTTTTGTTTCTCCTTTTTGTCCAGCCATAGCTCTATCTACATAAACACCACCTATAAAACGAGAAACAACTCCTGCGGCAGTAGCTCTTTGCCTACTTAAAATGTAATATACACGTCTTAATTCTTGGTAAGATTCACCTTCTTTAGAAAAACGTGTTTTAACATTTTTCATCATGTCATCAACCAAACCAAAAATATTTTTAGAGTAGGTAATTTGGTCGTTTGATAAATCTCCTATCATAACCCTAGGATCAATTGCTTTTCCTGGGGCCCTCATATCATCAGCATCATTTCCAAAAATTAATTCTGGTTCAGTAGACCTGGCTAACAAATCGTTTTTTTCTGATGTTGATTTAAAAGGAGTATATCCAAATTGAATTGCCCAAACATCATAAGGACCAACAGCTACATCAACATATTGACCTTGTTTACTTCTGTCTTTTGTAAGATTAATCATAGCATAATCCATTACAGAACCTGTAAGACACTTTCCTTTAATAAAGTTAGCATCAGCTAATTGCTCAGGAGAAAATAGCTGACTAGCCTTCATGTTGTGATTTAAACCTAAAGTATGACCAATCTCGTGCATAATTAAAGCGATCATTGCCTCTTCTTTCATTTTTTTAAGCTCTAAATTAGACCCCCCTTCAGCTGCTAGAATAGCAGAACTAAACATGGTGTTTTCATGCATAACATGTCCTAAAGAACAAGTAGCTTTATTCATGTCTTTTTCAAATTGTGGAGCTTTAAATTCGTTTGTGCTTGCGGCCAAATCAAATATTTTATCATACATCACTCTATTTGTAAAGTGAACATATTCTAACATAATATCAGCGCCTAAAATTTCACCTGTTTTAGGGTTAACAAAACTTGGCCCATATCCACCAAAAGGAGCACGAGGAGAAGAAGTCCATCTTAAAACATTGTAACGAATATCTCCAGCATCCCAATCAGCATCATCTGGTTGTAATTTTACTTCCATTGCATTTTTAAACCCTGCTTTTTCAAAAGCAACATTCCATTGTAAAACAGCATTTTTAATGGTTTCTCTCCACTCTACAGGAGTTGAGTTTTCCATCCACCAAGTAATAGGTTTAACAGGTTCAGAAATAGCAGCATTAGAGTCTTTTTTCTTTAAGTTCCAACGGTGTACTAAATCTCTAAAAGGAACAGAACCTGTTGAGGTCATGTCTGTAACTTGAGTTGTAAAAAAACCAACACGAGGATCATCCATTAAGGTTTCATAATCGTTTTCTGGCATTTTTATTAAGCTATGAAAAACCTTGATACTTACATTTCTTCCGTCAGAAACAGCTCTAGAACCACCATTTAAAGCAGAACCTTTAGAGTAAACATACTCAATAGCTAAATCTGTATTTTCAGGATAGTTTCTAATAGCATTTACCTTTGTTTTTTCTTTGTTTAAGTTTCCTAAAGTAAAAGCCATTGGCGATTGCTTAGGATAACGTGGGGCTTTAATTTGAGAAAATGTTTCTTTTAAGAAAAGATTGTCTGCATTAATAAGATATAAACCTTTTTCATCATCAACACCTTCAATTTTTAAACTTGCCATAACACCAACACTCATATTGGCAGAAGCAGATTTTGATAACGCACTTTCTGGATTAAAATAAGAAGAGGTGTTTTGAGTAACAAACTCAATTTTATTAAAATACTTTTCAATTTTAAAAACTTTAGAACCTCTATAGGCACCTCTAAAAGCTCCAGCTTCTAAAACACCATCAGCAACCTGACTAAAATAAATAAACTCTTGTCCGATTTGCTCTTTACTTACAACCATTTTTATAGAACCAGTTGTAGTATCTTGGTACATTGGAAATAAACCATCAATCTTTTTACACTTTTTGGTTACTTCACTTATTTTTTTAGGAGCGTCTTTGTCTTTTTTTACAACAGGAGCACTTCCTTTTTTACCCTTTTTTTTCTTTTGAGCAGCTGCGGGGTTAACACTTAAAAGCATTACCGAAGCAAGAGCTATACTTGCTATTTTAAAATAATTTCGTTTTTTCATAACGTTGTTTCTGATGGTTTTTAAAATTTTGTGGGATAAATATAATTATTAATTTTTAGGTTAAAACTAATAAGTGATGAACGGTTAAACTCCTAAGAGCTAATAATTACCTATAGAAAGGAGCACCAATGTACAGGCCTCTTCTGTTTGGATGCCTTTTTTGTTTGCTAAATTTTCCAATTCTTGGTTTTCTGTACCAGGATTAAAAATGATACGCTTAGGTTTAATTATATCTAAAATATAATCGTAATAAACAGGTTGGTTTTTTGGACCAACATAAAGCGTTACCGTATCTATATTGTCAATAGCAGGGGTGTTGGTTAATATTTGGTGTTTGCCAATTGTACCAGCTCTTAAACCAACAGGAAAAACCTCATGGTTGTGTTCTGATAACATGGTTGTTGCCTTATAGGCATATCTTTCTGGGTTTGGACTTGCTCCTAATATTAATGTTCTTTTGCTCATACTTCAAATTTAATAAAAATGCGATTGTATTTTTGTTAAATCGTTGACAAACAAAAAAGCCCCGAATAATCGAGGCTTTTGAGTTTATATTTTATAATGTTTTACTTTTCTGAAGCTACAGAAGCAGAAACATATTCTTTGTTCATTCTGGCAATAAATTCTAAAGAAATTCCTTTAGGACATTCAACCTCGCAAGCACCAGTATTGGTACAATTTCCAAAACCTTCCTTATCCATTTGATCTACCATGTTTAAAACACGCTCTTTACGCTCAACCTGACCTTGTGGTAGGTAAGAATATTGAGAAACTTTAGCAGCTACAAATAACATGGCAGAAGAGTTTTTACAAGTTGCAACACAAGCACCACAACCAATACATGTTGCTGCATCCATTGCTTTATCAGCCATAGGCTTAGCAATTGGTAATGCGTTTGCATCTTGTGTATTTCCTGAAGTATTTACCGAGATAAATCCACCAGCTTGTTGTATTCTTTCAAAAGAAGTTCTATCAACAACTAAATCTTTTAATACCGGAAATGCTTTAGATCTGAAAGGCTCAATATGAACAGTTTCACCATCTTTAAACATTCTCATGTGTAACTGACAAGTAGTAACTTTTCTATCTGGTCCGTGAGCTTCTCCATTAATGTATAAAGAACACATTCCGCAAATACCTTCTCTACAATCATGATCGAAAGCAACAGGTTCTGTTCCTTCGTTAATTAATTGCTCGTTTAATACATCAAGCATTTCTAAAAACGAAGCATGCTCAGAAATTCCCGTTACAGGGTAAGTTTCCATGCGACCTTTATCGTTTTTATCCTTTTGTCTCCAAACTTTTAGCGTTAAATCCATTTTGTTATTTGTTAATGGTTAAGAGTTATT
>JBMYXB010000160.1:0-4491 GCA_049608005.1 Vicingaceae bacterium | reverse complement strand
GATAAACTTCCTGCAGGTAAGGCATCAACAATGTTTCCTTTTGCTTTATTAATGATGTATTCTATTCCGCTTTTAGTTGAGTTTGAAGGTTCTGTGTCTGGCATTACCATTACACCTGTAAAACCGCCTTTTGCCGCAGCTTTTAGTCCCGAGTTTAAATCTTCTTTATATTCATGTCCGGGGTCGCAAAAGTTAGCTCTCATATCAAACCAACCTGGCGAAGCATGAAGACCTTCAAAACTATACTCTTTTATGTTGTTTGGATTTTTTAAAGATTTGCCAATTTTTGAGATAATTCCTTTCTCAATAAGTATATCAACCGTTTCTCCATTAAATGTAGAATTATTGTCAATAATTTTTGCAGATTTAATTAAGGCATTCATTGTTTAAAGATTTTTATTAAAGCTATTTCAACAGCTAAAAAAAGCAAGGCTAAAATAATACAATATTTCCAATATTTTTTTCCAACATTTAAATCGTTTAAGGCTGTTTTTACAGATCCATTTCTTAAATCTATTAGCTTTGCATTTAAGCTGTTGGCCTTAATAATGTTGCTAATATCATTTTCGCTTAGGTATTTTAGTTCAGATTCTGACCTGTTGTAGTTATAGGCAAGCCCCAATTTATTGTTTTTATTTTCTAGTAAATAGTTGCCTGCCTTTTCAATTCCAGAGTTTACAAAAACTGTAGTGCTGTTATTGTTATTTCTTATTCGAGGGATAATATCTAAAGCATTGTTTTTAATATGAAAAACGTCTTCATTTTCACTTCTATTTATTTCAACAGTTGAATTGTTTCCAATAATATGAAATAAGGGGTGATTTTTTTTACTTAAAAGGGCTATGTTGTAGAGTGTAGGTACATAAAGAGCATGGTTTGTAAAGTTGCTAAATTCATTAGTTAGAGCAACCGTACTTAAATAGATTTTTCCTTTACCAACTTTATATTCTGTTAAAAAAGGATGTCCATTTTTTAGGGTAAGAATATCGTTTTTATAAGCAGTATTCCCTTTAGAAATAATATAATGAGATGACACAATTGGAAGGTTAAGGTTGCCTTTAGGTTTCCCTTCAAAAACATTAGAATATAATGGGTGGTTAAAATTAATGTCTCTTACTTTATTTTTGGAAGTGTCAATTTCAGTAAAGTAATTTATTTGTAATAAGCTTAAAAATTCGCGGTAATTATCAAAATCAATTTTTTTAGAAGGGAAAATAAGTAAGCTTCCTCCATCATCAACAAAAGCATTTAAACTGTTTGCAAGACCAGAGTTAATATTGTTAAGTTCGTGTAAAACTACCAAGTTACTTTTCTTAATTAACGAATAGTCTAATTGAGTAATATTAAAATCAGAGAAAGAAAAAATACTATCAGTACTATAAATAGAGTTTAGCGTAGCTTTTTCTTCAGAGCCAATTCCTAAAATGTTGATGTTTTCAGATATTTGATAAGAAAAATAAAAAGCATCATCTGTTACAATTGGATTGTCTCTAAGTTCAAGTTTTCCTTGTTGGATGCCTTGATTTTTGTTTCTGTAGTTTAACGTAACAATAACTTCGTCATTTGCATTAATGTTAAAGCTAGCAGGTACAATGTTCTGTTTGTTTATACTAAGTTTTAAAGGAATGTTTTCGAGGTTGTTTTCACTGCTATTTTTAATGCGAATATTTAATTCTTCATTTTGGTTGTAGAGATGTGTGGGTGAGTTAAACCAACAACTATCAATATATAAATTACTTAGTTGGGTAGATTTTATTGGAATAAAAAAAGTGTTAATGTTAGTGTCGGCCTTTATAAAATTAAGATCTGAAGTTGATTTCTGATAATCAGAAAGCATATAAAATGATTTGTTCGATAATTCAGAAGAATTAAGAGCATCTCTGTTTCTGGAGTAAACAGTAGAAAATTTTCTTGAAGAAGAAGTGATGTTGATGTTTTCAATTTTGTCAATAGCTTCTTTGTTACTTAACAAACGTTGATCTCCTGCATTAAAACTATTGGTAGCTAAAATAAATTTATCGGTAGCCCTGTAGGAATTAACAATGGCTAAAGCCTTTGTTTTGGCTTCATTTAAAAGTGAGCCATTTTCACCAATACTTTCCATACTAAAAGAATTGTCAATGTAAATTCCAACTACATTATTTTGGTTATTTACATCATTATCCGATACAGGAATAAAAGGTTGAGCAAAAGCGAATACTAAAAAAGTAATGGCTAGTATTCTACTCAATAAAATTAGCAGATGTTTAATTTTAGATTTTGATTGTGTTTCTTGCTGAACCTCTTTTAAAAATTCTACATTAGAAAAATAGATTTTCTTAAACTTTCGGAAATTAAATAAGTGAATGAGAATTGGTATCGCTATTGCGAATAGTGCGTATAAGAATTCTGGATAAGCAAATTTCATTAAAGCCCAAAGGTAGCGAAAAAAAAGTCATTGAGAGAGCTGATTTAATTTGATTTTTTTAGAACATTGTTATCATTTGAGCGCATAGTTATTAACTTTTTAATATTTGTTAAGTTTGTTGTGAACCTATTTTAATGAAAAAAAGCTTTTTTATAATATTATGTCTTGTTTTTGGAGTCACTTTCAAAACATATTCTCAATCATTTAATGTGCGTAGAATTTTTAATTCTGGTGCAACTGGTGGGGTGGAAATTTTAGCTCCATCACGAATTAACGATTCTACAGATTTTAGTTTAAACAAGCATAAGGTTCAGTTTGTAAAAGTATTGAGAACTAAAGAGGTTGATATTGAAAAGTTTGATATGGATGATCAAAATGCAAAAGCAAATCAATTGTTTTTAATTTCCCGTTTTAGTTTTGCTAAGCCAGAGCTTTCTCGTCAAGATTTTTTTGAAACAATTTATAATGGGGAGTTAGAGTTGATTTATATTACTTTAAGTAGAAAAAGAGGGGCTTGGTTACATAATGTAAATGTTTCTGCAACAGAAAGTAAGGAGTCAATTAAAAAAAGTTTTACACCCAATTTTAGAGCGTATTCTGTTTATGCTCATGTTAAAAATTTAGATTTTGTTCCCTTTCTTGGACCAGCAATCGGTGTAAATCAAGGTCGGTTTTTTGTATTGCCTGTAGTTGGATTTTGGACAAAATTATCACCTCAATTAACTGCTGAAATTATTGCGCCTATTCATGCTAAAATCAAATATAACTTAGCTGATAAGGTAGAGTTTGAAATTGGAAGTGCTTTAAATGCATTTCAGCCAGTTTATAGAGAGGGCTCTAATTTTAAAGGAAATGATAGAACTATTAATCTTAGACAATTTAAAAATCATTTAGGAATTGGCACGGTTTTAAGTCAACATTATAAAATTAAAATAGAATTAGGACACGCATCTTTTCAAAAAATAAGAACAATGAATAATGACTTTTCTCAAGATATGGAGTCAAGTTTTTACGTTAACCTATCTTTTAATTATAATTTTGGAAACTCTATTTTATACAACTTTTTTAATGTGGAGAAACCAGGGGATAGAAAGAAAAATAAAAAATAAAGAATGAAGAAGTCTTTTGTATTAAAATTTAGTGTTGTGATAATTGTTTCGTTAATAGGAATGATTTCATCAGCATATGCACAATCTTTAAATTTAGACTTCTTGTTTAACCCGGGATTAACTGGTGGGTATGAGTATCTAGCACCTTCTAGCATTAATGACTCTACAGATTTTCAATTATCTAAGTATAATTTTCAGTTTAGTCAACCACTTAAAACTAAAATAGGCGTTAAGGGTTTAGATTTAAAAAACTTTAGTTTTAAAAAGTTAGACGCTAAAGCCAGCCAGTTTTTTCTAAATTATAATTTAAGTATAATTCAGCCAACTATTAACGATAATGGTGCCTATGAAAATTTATATAAAGGAGGTTTTGGTTTTACAGCTATAAGTGCAAGTATTCGTAAAGGTGTTTGGGTATATTCTGCAAATGCTTATGCAACCGAAAATAGCAGTACTATAAGCAATAGTTTTACGCCTAATTTTAGAGGTTACATTGCGAATGTTAGAACAAAAAATTTAAAAACGTTTTACCTTTTTGGAGGTGGTTTTTTGTTTCATCAAGGACAATTTATTCCTTTTCCATTATTAGGATTTAAAACGAAACTCGCCCCAAAATTGAGAACAGAAATAATTTTACCAGTTCATGTAAAATTAAATTACAGGTTTAGTAAAAAAATAAGTTTAGATGTTGTTGCACATTATAATGGAATTAATACAGTTTACCGTCAAGGCTCAGCTTATAACAATACAGATCAAACAATAAATGCAAGACAATTAAAAACATTTTTAGCATTAAATGCTAAGATGGGGCAAAATTATAAGCTTAAAATTGAAGCAGGGTATGCTAGTTTTCAACGTTTCTATGCGTGGGATAATAAAACTTCACAAACAATTGGAGCAGCTCCTTTTGTAGGAGTTTCTATAAATTACAACTTTGGCAAGTCAGTTTTCGGAAATTTTATGAACCAAGCCGAA
>JBMYXB010000159.1:0-4556 GCA_049608005.1 Vicingaceae bacterium | reverse complement strand
TTGGGAGGTTTATAGGAATGGTTTTTATAGTTCCGTTTTTCTATTTTTTAATTAAAAATAAAATTAAAGGCAAGTTAATTGGTAAATCTGTCATTATTCTTTGTATGGGTGGTTTTCAAGGGTTTTTAGGTTGGTGGATGGTTAAAAGTGGTTTGGTAAGCAACCCAGATGTTAGCCATTACCGTTTGGCAACACATTTAATTGCTGCCTTTTTAACTTTTGCTTATACCTTTTGGGTGGCTTTAGAATTAATAACTAAAAATGAAATAAAACCAAGTGTTCCGTTCATTAGAAAGGGAGTACTCATTTTGTTTATTATAACTGTTATCCAAATTATTTATGGTGCTTTTGTAGCAGGATTAAATGCAGGATTTGTAATGAATACATATCCTAAAATGGGAGATGTTTGGATTGCTGAATCTGTAACAGCTATGCAGCCATTGTGGGTAAATTTTGTTGACGGAATAGGAGGCGTGCAATTTGTACACCGTGTTTTAGCGCACATTGTAGTTGGTGTGGTTATTTTCTTATTAATGAAAAGCACTAAGTTTGAATTGAATACGGCTCAAAAAAAATCATTAATAGCCTTAATTGTTATTGTTTTTTGTCAATTTATGTTAGGAATATTTACGCTGCTTTATGCAGTGCCTGTTTGGTTAGGAGTAACCCATCAAGTGGGGGCTTTCTTTTTATTGGGAGCCATTGTATATGCGATGAGTAGTTTTAAGAAAAGTTAAATAGTTACTTTCATAATTAGCTATTATTAAAAGATTGTGAACCTTTTTGAAATAGAAAATATTTGGATTTTTTTAGTGATTTTACCCATCATTTCCTTTATGTATGCTGCAGTAGGGCATGGAGGAGCTAGTGGTTATTTAGCTATGATGACTTTATTTGGGTTTGTGCCAGAAACCATGAAGCCAACAGCTTTATTGTTAAACTTATTTGTTGCAGCAGTTTCGTTTTATCATTATGCAAAAGCAGGAAAATTTAATAGAAAACTTTTTTTAATTTTTGCTATTCCCTCCATTCCTTTAGCATTTTTAGGAGGGTTAATTGATGTAGATGCTCATTTTTACAAAAATATTTTAGCAATATTATTGGTTTTTGCAGTACTTAAAATGCTAAATGTTTTTGGTAAAGAATCGGGTAAAATTAACGGGGTTAAAATTTGGCAAGGATTAGCTGTTGGAGGATCAATTGGTTTTTTTTCAGGACTAATTGGAATTGGAGGAGGGATTATTTTAAGCCCAGTAATTTTAATAATGAAATGGGGTAAAATGAAAGAGGCAGCCGCAGTTTCGGCATTGTTTATTTGGGTAAATTCTGCAGCAGGTATGGGCGGACAAATATTAAGTGGCGTAAGAATAGATTTTCAGGCGTTTATTTTAGTACTTATTGCACTTATTGGCGGATTTGCTGGTGGCTACTTAGGTAGTAAAAAGTTTAATAATAAAAAATTAAGGTATCTATTGGCTGTAGTACTTCTATCAGCCTGTATTAAATTACTTATTCTATAGTATGCTCTTTATGTGCACTTACAAATAAAATGTTTCCTAAATCAGGATATTTGTTAAATGTATTATCGCTTTCAGTTTCAATTTGATCGCTGTTATAACCTACAATAGTTAAATCTGCATCAGCAGATTTTTTGCTAATAATAAGATCAATTTTTTCTTCTTTTAATTGTGGTATTAATTGGATATTACTCGGAGATATAGGAAGTCTTCCTTCTTGAATTAGCTCAATTAATTTAGCTTCCGTTTCAGCTTTTTCGGTAGGAGGATAGGTTGAGAATATTTTTATTTCGCCTTGTTTCCATTCAGGATGACCCAATATAATGTAGCTTAATAAAATCATTAAATTGGCATTTTCAAAATCGTTAGGTCGTATCCAAATATGGATGTCTTTTTTATAGCCAAAACCTTTAATGGTTGATCTTAAAATACAAACATCAAATTCTGTAGCTCTAAGTAGTTGATAATTTTGTATAGCATCATTTAAACTCTCTTTTTCATCTTGAGTAAACTCAAACAAAATCATATTGTTTCCTTTGCCGCTAACCCCAGATAATTGTATTACCTGTGCAATTGCAGAGGTGTACGAAGGGCTTATTATAGTATCTAAATAAACTTTACTTTTTAAGCCTTCATTTTGCTTTAAAAGTCTGTCCATAATGTTTTGCGATTCTTCATAAGTATCTTTAGATAAAAAACCATCAATAAAATGGATGTATGTACCAAAACCATATTTGTGTGATAACCATCGTAATAAATTAAAAGCCGATTGTCTTTTAAAAGAATCTTTAGAAACAGAAATTATAAATGGTCTCCACTCTTCATTACTCGCATCAGTATCTCTTTTTTGTAAGAAAATTTGAAATTGTCTGCTCAGTTGAAAAAGAACGCCTTTAAATAATTTTTGTAACCCCTTTTTATCTTTGTTAATGTTGTTTACCCATATATAAAGTAAAATCATAATTATTGTTGAAGAAACAGCATAAGTGAAATCCATTTTAAACATGAGCCAAAAACAAAGAATTGCTCCGGGTAAGGATAAATACCATCGCGATTTAAATGTTGGGCGGTAAGATGGATCAGCAGCAAATTGTTCTAAAAAAGAAATTAAACAGATAATACCATAGGTAACCATAAAAAACATGGAGATAACACCAGCAACAGTATTAATATCTCCTAAAAGGATAAAAGCAAAGCTGATAATACAAGTAATAACAAGAGCATTAAAAGGCTCGCCATCTTTTTTTCGTACTTTAGAAAATAAACTACTTAAGCTACCAGGAAAAATTTTATCAGCACCTAAAGCCTGTAAAGTTCTTGGGGCAATCATAATAGATCCTAAAGCCGAAGAAATTGCAGCACAACCCAAACCGATAGGGATTATTGGTCCCCAAATAGCAATGTCTGCCATTACCATTTGGTTGGTTGCTAAATTCCAAATAGGGGCAGAGTAAAAAAGTTTAATAGCTACACACACATAAATAATAATACCTACTATGGTGGCCCATAAAGTACCTTTAGGTATAGATTTTTTAGGGTCTTTTAAATCGCCAGAGAGTCCAAGACCAGCAGCAATACCAGTAAATGCTGGAAAAATAATAGTAAAAACCTTAAAAAAATCATCATGATTTTTTATGGTGCGGTAAAAGTCGTTTCCATTTGGTGCGGTAGAATCTCCTAAAAAAAACATTCCTAAAGAAATGGCTAAAACAAAAACAACCCCGTACAATGCTTTAACACCTATGTTAGCTCCTTTAGATAACATTAACAGGGTAAGTAGGCTCATCATAATAACGCCTAAAGAACGACTGTTTAAAATCCATTCTTTTACAAAAGGATGGATGTAAGTAAGGGTTTCTATCCATTGAATTAGAGGCCCTAACGATTCTACAAAAGCAATAACATAAAAAGCAACACTAATTGCTTGCGAAAGAAATAAAGTAATACCTATTGTAGCACCAATATTCAATCCAAAAGATCTAGAAATCATATAATAAGCACCTCCACCTTCAACTTTTTGGTTGGTTGCAATTTCTGCAACAGCCAATGCAGTAGGTACAGTAACTAAATGCCCAATAGCAATAATGCCTAATGCACCTATTAAACCAACATGCCCAACTGCGTAGCCAAATCGTAAAAAAAGTATTGCTCCTAAAATTGTAGAAACAGCTGTCATAAAAACGGGCAATGTGCCCATGGTGCGTGCAGATGGAATATTATTACTCATGGAAGCAAATGTAATAAATTGCTTTGCAAGTATGACATCAATCAGTTCTTTATGAATTAAATTATCTATTTTTGTCTAAATTAATTGTATGGCAAAGCTTAAAAATCAAGTACATAAAGAAAAATTAGAGGAAGTAACTTTTTTAAAGAAGGTAGCAACTTCTCACTTTAACTATTATTTTGGATATGTATCTAATATCTCAATAGTTATTTGGTTGTGTACTAATGCTTTTTCAGATGGGCAATCATTATTAGCTTGGTACGAATGGATTTATATTTCTGCCATTGGTTTGTTTTTATGGACTTTGGTAGAGTATTTAATGCATAAATTTCCTTATCATGTTTGGAAATCTGCCTTTGAGAAAGGGCACCGAATGCACCATGAAAGACCTTATGATTTAATGGGAGTACCTTGGTATATTACCTTGATTATTGTTGTTGGAATTTATTTTGGATTAGCTCAGTTCTTAAGCCCGCCACACTTATCTTTATATATGGCTTCAATATGGTTAGGATATATTGGGTATTGTGTTACGCATCATGCCATCCATCATTGGAAATTTGAGAATAAATTATTTAAAAAATTAAAAAGACACCACTATATTCATCATGCCAGAGAAGACAAAAATATTGGCATGGTAACAACTTTTTGGGATGTTGTTTTTGGTTCATTAGAAAAAAAATAATTTTTTTTAAAAAATTACTTTCCAAAGTAAAAACTATCAGTATATTTGCAGCCGCGAAAAACAAACACACTCTCGGGGTGTAGCGTAGCCCGGTTATCGCGCCTCGTTTGGGACGAGGAGGTCGCAG
>JBMYXB010000158.1:0-4674 GCA_049608005.1 Vicingaceae bacterium | reverse complement strand
TGGAGATGGAGATGGTATTGCAGATAAAGATGATACTTGTCCTACAGAAAAAGGATCTAAAGAATTAAATGGATGTCCTGATGGAGATGGAGATGGTATTGCAGATAAAGATGATACTTGTCCTACAGAAAAAGGACCTAAAGAATTAGGTGGATGTCCTGATGGAGATGGAGATGGTGTTGCAGATAAAGATGATGCTTGTCCTAAAGTTGCTGGTTTAGTTGCAAACAAAGGTTGTCCTGCTGTAAAAGAAGCAGTTTTAAAAACTTTTGAAAAAGCATTGAACGGAATTAAATTTTCTTCAGGAAGAGATAGAATTACTTCTAGTTCTTACAAAGTATTAGGAGAAGTTGTTAAGATTATGGAAGAAAATCCAAACTATAACTTAAAAATTAATGGTCATACAGATTCTTCTGGAGATGATGCTAAAAACTTAGTGTTATCACAAAAAAGAGCTGCTGCTGTACAAAAGTACCTTGTTAAGAAAGGTGTTGCAGAGACAAGATTATCTAGTGAAGGATTTGGAGAAACGATTCCAGTTGCTGATAACAAAACTTCAAAAGGAAGAGCTACTAACAGAAGAGTTGAACTTAAAGTTGAATTTACTAAGTTAGTTAAGTAATAATCCTTATATCAAATTAAAAGTCCAAAGAGGTAATCTCTTTGGACTTTTTGTTTAAGGTTGTATTAATTTAAAAATAAAATAAAGATGTTAAAAGATTTTAAGAAATTTATAATGACAGGTAATGTAGTTGATTTAGCTATAGCTGTTATTTTAGCAGGAGCTGTTGGATTAGTTGTGAAAGGATTTGTAAGTTTAATTATGATGCCAATTATTGGGCATTTTGCAGGAGGGGTTGATTTTGCCTATTTAAAAGTGGTATTGGACGAGGCTGTATTTGCTGCAGATGGTAGTATTACCTCTCCAGAAAATGCAATTATGTATGGAGAATGGATTAATACTATAATTAACTTGGTTATTGTAGGATTTGTGTTGTTTATGATTGTAAAAGCTTATACTAAAGCTAGAAAAAAAGAAGAAGCAGCACCTGCTGCACCACCAGCACCTTCTAAAGAAGAAGTGTTGTTAGGAGAGATTAGAGATTTGTTGAAGAAATAAATTTTAATAACCAGAATAAAAAATAGCCTTGAGAATTCTCAAGGCTATTTTTTTGTGTTATTTTTTTGAAGATAAACCTCAAAATTAACTGTGAATTTTACTCACTAGCAATACTCGTTAAATGCTTCAGCTAAATTTTCAGCAATCATTTCTGCTGGTCTTCCTTCAATGTGGTGTCTTTCTATGCAGTGTACAATTTTACCATCTTTAAATAAAGCCATACTTGGCGATGATGGAGGATAAGGCAACATGTATTTTCTTGCCTGAGCAACAGCGTCACCATCAACACCTGCAAAAACAGTTGTTATTCTATTTGGTTTTTTATCGTTAGTAATCGACATTTTTGCCGCTGGTCTTGCATTTGCTGCAGCACAACCACATACCGAGTTAATAATTACTAAAGTTGTTCCTTCAGCAGTAATTGCTGCATCAACTTGTTCTGGTGTTGTTAAATCTTCAAAGCCCGCAGAAGTCAACTCTTCTTTCATTGGGGCTACTAGTTCTGGTGGATACATATTTTTAAGTTTTTAATGTTATTTTTAATGGTTCAAAGTTACCAATTATACCAATCTAACATTAAATGAATCTGTCATTAATTTAGAAATTTCTCCGTTTACCGAAAAAACACAACAACTTACCTAAATTTTGTTTGGTTAGTTTTATAACGGATATACATTTGACCTGTACTTAAAATTTAGAACTATGGAATCACAAGAAAACTATCAAAATCATATCGAAGAAAAAGGAAGAAGAAAAATGGAAACAAGACATCAAAAAAAAGACAATAAACGATCTGTTTTAGGATTAATTTTTATTGTTGTTGGAACTGTTTTAATTGCTAAAAAAATGGATTTAATTCCATCAAGTATTAGTCATATTATAATTTCGTGGCAAATGTTGTTAATAGGAATTGGAGCTTTTAACATTTTTACAAAAGCCAATTACCGTTCAGGATTAATTTTAATAACAATAGGAACATTTTTTATAACTCCTAAGATATTTGATATTCCTTTTGAAATGCGCGAAATGTTTTGGCCAGCAATATTTATTGTTATTGGAGTATTAATGGTTACGGTTAAAAACAGGCACAAAACAAAAGGTAATAACGAATCTTCTGAGCATAGTGTAGATATGTTAACCCTTTTTGGTGGAGGTAACCGAAAAATCACATCAGATCAATTTTTAGGTGGTAAAATTACAAGCATTTTTGGCGGGAGCGAAATTGATTTAACAGGAGCTAATCTTAAAGATAAGGAATGTGTTGTTGATGTTTTTACCATGTTTGGAGGAACAGAAATTGCAGTACCCAAAGGTTGGGAAGTACAAGTAGATGTAGTATCTATTTTTGGAGGGTTTACCGATAAAAGAGGTCCCGTGGAGATTGCAAATTCAGAAGAACATAAAATTTTAATTATTAAAGGTTTTTCTATTTTTGGAGGCGGAGAAGTAAAGAGTTACTAATTAATTTCCCCTCCTTGGAGAATCTACTCCGATTTTGCGGAGGGATTAAGGAGTGGGTATTCATCTCAAATCATTACTTTTAAACAGTATGCTAAACCCAATAACAAGCAATAAAAAATACTTAATAAATTACGCAATTGTGTGGTCCATAATAATTGGAGCACACTTTGCTGTTTTGCATTGGTACTATAATTTTTCTATCACAATTTCGTTAACCGATAGTTTATTGTTTAATGTGTTTTTTGCTTTTTTAGGAATTAGCCTTTGGTATTTGGTAAGATACAATAAGGCAAGTCAGAATTTTATTGTTTTGTTTGCCAGCCATGTTGTTGCTTCCTTATTGATTATTGGGATGTGGTTAATATCTGGATATCTAATTTTAAAGTATGCCATTAATGATAGTTACTATTTAGTGTTTTTGGACGGTTCTTTTCCTTGGCGAATAGTTAGTGGTGTTTTTTATTATTCCCTTTTTATTTTGGTGTATTATGTGGTAGTTTATTACCAAGATATTCAACAAAAAATTAAAGCTGAAGCCAACTTAAAAACCTTGATAAAAGAGGTGGAATTAAATGCCTTAAAAAATCAGATTAACCCTCATTTTTTATTTAATAGTTTAAATTCAGTCAGTTCTTTAACGATTACTAGTCCAGAAAAAGCACAAGAAATGATTATTAAACTTTCTGAATATTTAAGGTATTCGTTAAGTAACGAAGAGCAACAAATTACAACGCTAAAAACAGAATTAGAAAACATTAAGCTCTATTTAGAAATTGAAAAAATCCGTTTTGGAGAACGTCTAAATTTTCAGTTTAATTGTAATGATGCAGCTTTAAAAGCAACAATTCCTACTATGATTTTACAACCTTTATTTGAAAATGCTATTAAGCATGGGGTTTATGAAAGTGTTGATACCATTGAGGTAGTTTTAGATGTAGAGTTGAATCAAAATACGCTTCAAATATTATTAACCAATGATTTTGACCCTGATGCTAAACAAACAAAAGGGGAAGGCATTGGTTTAAAAAACACCAAAGAACGTTTGTTTTTAATTTATAAAGCAAACAATTTGCTAAGAATGCATCCATCAGAAAATAAGTTTACAATTGATTTAACAATACCACAAAACAACTAATTTATTCCCCTCTTGGGAGGGGTTAGGGGTGGGTCAAATAATAAAGATCTAATATGAATAAACAAAAAGCAATAATTGTAGAAGACGAGAAATTGGCAAGAGATTTAGTAAAAAACTATTTATCTGCACAAGAAAACATTGAATTAATAGGAGAGTTTGCAGATGGTTTTTCTGGCTTAAAAGCCATTAACGAATTAAAGCCAGATATTGTTTTTTTAGATGTTCAGATGCCCAAATTAACTGGTTTAGAATTGTTAGAATTGGTTGAAGAAAACCCGCACATTATTTTCACCACCGCTTATGATGCTTACGCAATAAAAGCTTTTGATTTAAATGCGGTAGATTATTTGTTAAAACCTTTCTCTAAAGAACGTTTTAATAAGGCATTAGATAAAGTTTTTGAAAAAATTGAAGGAACAACAAAAACAAACAATGTTACTCAACTAAAAAATCATATTGCTGAAAATAAAGTGTTAGATAAAATTGTGGTTAAATCTAACAGTAACATTCATGTAATACCTTTGGCTGAGGTAATTTATATAGAGTCGGAAGATGATTACGTAATGATTCATACCAATAAAGGAAAACATTTAAAACATCAAACCATGAAATTTTATGAGCAGCAATTAGATGCCAATAAGTTTATAAGAATTCATCGCTCTTTTATTGTAAATGTTTCAGAAATTAATAAGATTGAAAAGTTTGGAAAAGAATCTTACCAAGTTGTTCTTAAGAATGGAGCAGGTTTAAAAGTGAGTCGTTCTCGTTACCAAGAATTAAAAACTTTACTAGGTATTTAACTTCCTTTCCACGAGAGAGCTTACTCTAGTTTTTCATCATATTAATTTTCTCCATAGAGATCTTGCTTTACTATCAATTTAAAGGTTAAAACCCTGCAATTTTATTGCAGTTACTTTAGTTTCTATAAATGTTTTAGCCACGAATACACGAATCAATT
>JBMYXB010000157.1:0-4693 GCA_049608005.1 Vicingaceae bacterium | reverse complement strand
CTTTTCCTTTTTCAGTAGCTTCAATATTTCTATCAATATCATGCCCTGGTCTACTCCACTTTTCTCTCCCTTCCTCATTAACATCTTTATAAGATGTTTTAGTTTCAGGTTGTTCTCCAGCCGTAAAAGCTTCCTTAGGTTTAACCCCTAAAAGTTTAAACAATTCCATATCCTCATTGTACTCAGGATTTGGAGTAGTTAATAATTTATCTCCAGCAAAAATAGAACTAGCACCTGCCATAAAGCACATTGCTTGCCCTTCTTTACTCATGTGTTGTCTTCCCGCAGATAATCTTACCTCAGCTTTAGGCATTACAATTCTTGCAGTCGCAATCATTCTAACCATGTCCCAAATTTCAACTGGCTTTTGTTCTTCTAACGGAGTACCAGGAACCGGAACTAAACCATTAATTGGCACAGAACCAGGATGTGGAGTCATATTAGATAATGTATATAACATACCTACTCTATCATTTTCATCTTCTCCCATTCCAATAATTCCACCAGAACAAACGTGTATCCCCTCATTTTGAGCATGTTCAATTGTTCTCAATCTATCATCATAACCTCTTGTAGAAATAATTTCTTTATAAAAATCTTCTGATGAATCTAAATTATGGTTATAAGCATACAAACCTGCTTCTTTTAATCTTCTTGCCTGATCTTGCGATAACATTCCTAAAGTACAGCAAACCTCCATATTCATAGCGTTTACTTCTTTAACCATATCCAGTACATTGTCAAAATCTTCATTATTCTCCACATTTCTCCATGCTGCTCCCAAACAAACTCTACTTGCACCACTTTCCCTAGCATTAGTAGCCATTTCCTTTACAGTATCAACACTCATCAAATCATTCTTTTCAATACCCGTGTGGTAACGAGCTGCTTGCGGACAGTAACCACAATCTTCAGAACAACCACCAGTTTTAATAGAAATTAACGAACTCACCTGAACCTCTAAAGGATCATGATATTCTCTATGAATTGTTGCCGCATCATACATCAGCTCCATTAGCGGCTTGTTGTAAATTTCTAAAATCTCTTCTTTTGTCCAGTTGTGTTTCGTTTCCGTCATATCAAAATTTTGAAAAACAAAGTTAATGTAATTATGAATGTTGAATTATAAATTGTGAATAATTTTTTGGGGCTTCCTCCCGATAGCTATCGGGAGGTCGGGCTATCCGTTATATTTTTTATACGCACCCTTCGAAGCTTTTGCTTTCGCAAAACGTGCTCAGGGAGCATATAAAAAGATGTCACTTCTATCCCTAAGCCAAAATCACCCCTCGGTATTGCTTCGTAATAATCCTCAAGGGGAGAATTTCCTCCCTTGAGCGAGGATTAAGGTGGGTGATTTGTATATTTGTCAAATGCGAATAGACATCATAACTGTATTGCCCGACTTATTACAAAGTCCGTTAAACACCTCTATTTTAAAAAGAGCACAAGAAAAAGGCTTGGTAGAAATTAACCTGCACAATTTAAGAGATTACTCAACCAACAAGCAAAAAAGCATTGATGATACTCCTTTTGGTGGTGGTGCTGGTATGGTTATGCAAATACAACCCATTGCCGATTGCATAGAAAAATTACAAGCTGAAAGAACTTATGATGAAATAATCTACATGACTCCCGATGGTAAAACCATGAAACAAGGAATGGTAAACACATTATCTTTAAAAGAAAACATTATAATATTAGCTGGGCATTACAAAGGAGTTGACGAAAGAATTAGAGAACTATTTATTACCAAAGAAATTTCTATAGGCGATTTTGTTTTAACTGGCGGTGAATTACCTGCTGCTATTTTAAGCGATGCTATAATTCGTTTAATTCCTGGGGTTATAAATGATGAAACTTCTGCTTTAACAGATTCTTTTCAGGATGGATTATTAGCCCCACCAGTTTATACACGACCAGAAAACTACAAAGGATTGTGTGTTCCTAAAATATTAATGGGTGGAAACCACAAAGAAATAGACAAATGGCGTGAGGAAAAAGCCATTGAACGAACACAAGAAAGAAGGCCGGATTTGTTACAGTAAAAAGTCTGTAAAGTTGAACTTTTTTAAAGTCTGAATGCTTGTAACTTTATTAACTTGTAACTTTTAATTCTTCCACCTCATCACTTTTACATTTTTCTTCTGGTTTAGCACCACAAAAACCACAAGCAGCACCTTCTTCTTCATCAAAAATACGGCTAGCACTAGCACAAGTTTTGTCAAATTTACCATCTTTTTTAAAGATGATTTTAACTGCCATTCCGAAAACGCCTAAAGCGATTAGTCCTGTTATTAAAAGAAATAATTTCATATCAATAAATTATAGTACAAAAGTAGGACTTTATCAGTTGCTAACTACAAAACTCTTAAGTAGTATTTTTTTGACTAAAAAAAAGAACTAGTTACTTATTACATCATAAAAATATGACGCAACTTAATAAGATTTACGCCCGTCTAATTAAAAAGAAAAATTTGATGAAAAAATTAGGTGCATTTGTTTTGTTGGTTGCTTTTCAACTAACAGTGCTTTCCCAAAACACTTTTATTATGCAGCTTAATAAGTCGGTTAATAGCTCACAAATAGTTGTAATACCATCCCAAAATGATGAGATTTCTGTTTGGGTTGCTGACAGTTTAGAACTGTATAAGTTTGATAAATGTGGCAACAGCCTTTGGAATAAAAAATTTGATTTTCCTGATTTTAAAAACACTCACTTTGGTAATATTATTTCCACTCAAAATGGAGGCTACGCATTTATGACTAGAGAAACGACAGGAACTACTATTTCCTCAAGAGTTACAGTGCTAGATGCATTAGGAAATATAATTTGGAGTAAGGTTTATAGTATTTCCTCTACCTCAATATCTGCTTACTCCCTAATGGAAGATGATGTTGGCAACCTTTTTATTTATGGCAATACAAGCCCTTTGGGAGGCGGAACACATCACAATCTAATTGTTAAGATTCAAGCAAATGGAAATCAATTATGGGCTAAACATTATAATCATGGAGGAATTTGGGGTAAAGCAATTTTAACTTCTGATAATGGAATTTTAGCAAGGACAGGCAGCAGATTAATTAAATTAAATAGTTTAGGGGATGTGCAATGGACTTCTCAAAATTGGGTTTCAGGTTTTTATCATTATTATGCCCCTGTAGAGGTTAGTGATGGTTATATTTTTACAGCATCAGTCAGCCCTACTGGTTTTATCAAGTTTATGAAAATTGATAAATTTGGAAATCAATTATGGGGAGGAGGTAAAATATTAAATTTTGAAGGGGTAAACCGTAAGCTAGTAAAAAAATCTAATGGTAATATCGTTGCTGTATTTAATAAAACTGTTAATGGTAAAAACTTACCTACAGCTATAGAGTTTGATAAAGATCTAAATGTGGTAAAAACAAGCTCTATTCAGACCTCTCAACCTAACATAAAACTTACTGGTTACGATATTAATTTTGTTAACAACAATAATACTCCAGTTTTAACAGGAACGCTCGATTCTCTTGGAACTTACAAACCTTTTATAGCTAAATTAGACAGCAATTACCAATCAGGGTGCGATACTGTTTTACCAGTTTCTTTTGGCACACAAACCGTAGTAAATTCTCTAATAAGTACTACTTCCCAATCTGTAAATTTATCTGACGTAAACTCTATATTTAACCCTATCTCTTTTACTGTTAACAGTAGTATATTGTGTAGTTCTTCTCAACTATCAATTAATCTAGGAAATGATACTACATTATGCCCAAACACAAGTATTACCTTAAAAAATTTAGACGCTAGTATATTTGATACTTTTTTGTGGTCAACTAACGAAACAAGCCCCACAATATCAGTTAACAGTTCTGGAACTTATTGGGTAACAGCAACTGACAATTGTACAGGAATATCGTTTAATGATACCGTTAATGTAGCTATCCAAAACTTTTCAGATCCAGCAAACCTACAAAAAGAAGCCATACTATGCCTTGATAGTTTAGTGCTTTTAGACGCAACATACCCTGGAGGAACATACAAATGGAATGACGGCTCTATTTCTCCCTACTTTTCAGCTTCTACTCTAGGCAACTATTTTGTAGATGTTACTTACCAAGGTTGTGTAAAAAGATTTTTTACAGAAGTAATTAGTTGTGAAAATTATATTATTCCCAATGTATTTACACCCAACAATGATGGGTTAAATGATTTTTTTAAAATAGTTTACAATGGAAACCAAAAATATCAATTAAACATTTATAATAGATGGGGACAATCTCTTTTTGAGAGTAATGATAAAAACCATTTTTGGGATGGTAAAACAAATTCTAAAAAAGTACCAGCAGGCAGTTATTTTTATATTTTTTCTTTAGGATCTGAAACTGTTAAAGGCTCTTTATCTTTATTTAGATAAATATTACTACTTTGTTATTTTTAGAGGTTAATTTACCCTTTAACCCTAACTAGTTTCAGCACCTTATCTATTAAATCATTAAACTCTTTAGACACTTTTAAAAAGTAAACCGCTGGCACAAATAGTAATGTAATTGTAATTGATCTTAAAATTAAATCTACAATAAAGTTTTCAAAAGGCGGTACAAAATAAACAATTACATAAGTGGTAATCCCTACCAAAGGTATGTACAGCGATTTTTTAGTAAAGGTGCGCGTCAACTTATTAAAGATTACTTAATTTTTCCACTA
>JBMYXB010000156.1:0-4884 GCA_049608005.1 Vicingaceae bacterium | reverse complement strand
AAAAATATACAGAGACGTGGCCGAGTGGCTTAAGGCGCACGCTTGGAAAGCGTGTATGCAGCAATGCATCGGGGGTTCGAATCCCTTCGTCTCTGCAACGGAAGTTGATAGCTCAGAATTTATTCTGGGCTTTTTTTATTTTCAGGAAGCTGGGTAAACTCATTTTAACGAAAGCTTCGAGCGTAAATAAGTAGTGGTGATAATCACTTTTATTATTCATATTCCCTTTTTCTGAGTTCAAAAAGTATAACGTAGCAATCCCTTTGTTTCTAATAAAGAAAGATAACTTCTATTTTGTCAATATTTTTTTATTAAGCATTATATGTAAGTTGTTGATAGTCAATCGCTTTTGTAATTTAGGCTATAAAAATATTTATAAAACTTGCATTAGTGATAGTATTACTATTATATTTGCAAGCAATATAAATATTTGATACATGGATTCAGCAAAAATATTAACCCCTTTAAAAAGGTTCTTTAACTTATTAAAGGTTGATAGGCAGGAGATTATTAGCATTTATGTTTATGCGCTTTTTAATGGGGTTGTCACATTGTCAATTCCTTTAGGGATACAAGCAATTATTAGCTTTATTACATCCGGAGAGGTTTCAAGCTCCTGGATGGTGCTTGTTGTGTTTGTAATATTAGGAGTAGCATTTACCGGGGTAATGCAAATTATGCAATTAACTATAACAGAAAATTTGCAACAAAAAATATTTACGCGTTCAGCTTTCGAATTTGCATACCGTATTCCACGAATGAAAATGGAAGCTGTTGATCAATCTTATATGCCAGAGTTAGTCAATCGTTTTTTTGATACACTTTCTATACAAAAAGGATTACCCAAGATATTAATGGATTTTTCAAGTGCTTCTCTTCAAATCGTTTTCGGATTGATTTTATTATCGCTTTACCACCCTTTCTTTATTATGTTTAGTTTGGTTTTAATCTTAATCGTATATCTAATTTTTAAATTTACTACACCTCAAGGGTTAAAAACAAGTCTTAAAGAATCTACCTATAAATATGAGGTAGCGCATTGGTTAGAAGAGTTAGCAAGAGCAAATTCTACATTTAAGTTGGCTGGAAGAACTGATTTGCCAATGAAGCGAACTGACGAAAAAGTTTCACAATATTTAACACACAGAAAGGCACACTTTAAAACCTTATTATGGCAATATATCAATTTGGTTGGTTTTAAAATGTTAATTGCAGCAGGGTTACTCTTAATTGGTGGTTTGTTGGTTATCAATCAGCAAATGAATATTGGGCAGTTTGTAGCTTCAGAAATTATAATCATTTTGGTTTTAGCTTCAGTAGAGAAGTTGATTTTAAGTATGGAAACAATTTATGATGTTTTAACGGCAATTGAAAAAGTGGGAGGAATTACAGATATTCCTTTAGAAAAAGATGAAGGAGCTCCGATTTATTTTGAAGAAAATGAAGCCATTGCAATAAAAGCTAGAGATTTATCATTTCAGTTTCAAGATGCTAAAGAAAAGATTATTAATAATATTTCTTTAGATATTAAAGCCGGAGAAAAGGTTTGTATTTCAGGATCAAGCGGTTCTGGTAAATCATTTTTATTACAATTGGTAGCAGGACTTTTCGATTCTTATCAAGGAGCAATTTCCTTTAATAATATTCCAATTTCTAGTTTATGTAAAGAAGATATCCGATCATACATTAACGATAGTTTGGCTAAGGAGGATATTTTTAAAGGAACATTGTTAGAAAACATTACACTTGGAAAACCAGATATTTCTGATAGTCAAATCCATAAAATAGTAGAAATTTTAGGTTTGTCTGATTTTGTAGCAAATACTGATAATGGTTACAATACAGAATTACTACCAGAAGGTAAAAACTTACCAAAGAGTGTTCGCTTAAAAATTATGTTGGCTAGAAGTTTAGCAGGTAATCCTAAGTTGATTTTAATAGGAGATAACTTTAATCATCTTAATAAAATTGATAAGCAAAAATTTATGGATTATGTGTTGAGTGATGATAACTCAGCTACTGTATTGGTTGTTTCTAACGATATTGAAATTGCTCAACAATTTGATCATGTGTTAGTATTAGATCATGGAAAATTAATAGGTAATGATAGTTTAAATGCTTTAAAAGATAAAGCTTGGTTCAATCAAATTTTTCAAACAAAATAAAATATGTTAAACGTTAGTAAAAATAGAATTGATACAAAAGTGAATAAGCAAGCGTATAAATCGTTTGCTATGGTTGTCAATTATAAGGCAAGTAAAGTTTTTTCAAAACTGTTATTAATTTCTTTTGGAATACTCCTAATTGCATTATTTCTTCCTTGGACACAAAATATTAAATCAACGGGTTATTTAACAACATTGCAACCTGATCAACGTCCTCAAACAATAAATTCTGTTATTGCAGGTAAAATTGATAAGTGGTATGTAAAAGAAGGAGATGTTGTAAAAAAAGGAGACACCATTTTATTTCTTTCAGAAATTAAAGATGAATATTTTGATCCTAATTTATTATCAAGAACAGAGGAGCAAATTAAATCAAAAGAGCTTTCTGTTCAGTCTTACATGAATAAAGTAAATTCATTAGACGCTCAAATTGATGCGTTGTTAAAAACCAAATCATTAAAAACGGAACAAGCTAAAAACTATATTAAACAAGCTCGTTTAAGTGTTATTTCTGATAGTGTTGATTTGGAAGCTGCAAAAACAAACTATCAAATAGCAGAAAAGCAATTTGAAAGACAAGAGAAGCTGTATAAAGAAGGTTTAAAATCTCTAACAGATTTAGAAAAGCGAAAACTTAAATTACAAGAAACACAATCAAAAATGATTAGTGCAGAAAGTAAGTTGTTGAGCAGTAGAAATAAATTAATTAATGCAGCAGTTGAAATTAACTCTATTAATAACCAATACAGAGATAAATTATCTAAAGCTGAGTCAGATAAATTTACTGCATTGTCGAGTATGTATGATGCTGAAGCGGTAGTGACTAAAATGCAGAATCAGTATATGAATTATTCAGTAAGAACTGGAATGTATTATATTACTTCGCCAATTAATGGGGTAATTACAAAGGCAATTCGTTCAGGTATTGGGGAGACCGTTAAAGCAGGAGAGCAAATGGTAAGTATTATGCCTGTTGTGTATGATTTAGCCGTAGAAATGTATGTTAAACCATTTAACCTTCCTCTTGTAGAAAAAGGTCAAAAAGTTCGCTTTATGTTTGATGGTTGGCCTTCAGTTGTATTTTCAGGTTGGCCAAACGCATCTTTCGGAACTTTTGGAGGAGAAATAGTGGCAATAGATAATTTTATTAGTCCGAATGGAAAATATAGAATTTTTGTAGCTCCAGATAAAAATGATGTGCCTTGGCCTAAAGAGTTAAGAGTTGGCTCTGGAGCAAGCGGAATTGCCTTGTTAAAAGATGTACCAATTTGGTATGAATTGTGGCGAAACTTAAATGGTTTTCCTCCAGATTATTATAAAGAAATTAAAACAAACGATACTAAAGCAGTTAAAAAATGATTAGAATAACATTCATATTATTGCTGTTGTCGGCAAATCTTTCAGCTCAAACAGAAGTTGTAAACTTGTTAACGTTTGATGAGTTTATGGGGCGTGTTAAAGAACATCATCCTTTAGCAATTCAGGCAGATTTGAAGCTTGATAAAGGAGCTGCAAAGTTGAGAAAGGAAAGAGGAAATTTTGATCCAAAAGTGTTTTCTGATGTTTCTCAAAAATATTTTTCTGATAAACAATATTACAGCGTAATAAATAGCGGGTTAAAAATTCCAACTTGGTATGGAATTGAGTTTAAAGGAGGTTATACAGAGAATGATGGAGTTTTTTTAAATCCACAAAACAACACTCCTGGAGCAGGGTTGTGGTATGCAGGAGTTTCTGTGCCTGTTGGTCAAGGCTTGTTTATAGACAAAAGAAGGGCTGCTTTAAAGAAAGCTCAAATTTACAAAGAAAGTACAAGCGCAGAGCGTGATGTTTTATATAATGAGTTGTTGTATAGTGCAGGAAAAGCTTATTGGAACTGGTTTAAAAGTTACAATGCGACTATTGTTTATGAAAATGCACTAGAGGTTGGTAATCAAAGATTTGAAGCTGTAAAACAAGGTGTGTTGTTTGGCGATAAACCTGCTATAGATACAGTAGAAGCATCTATACAAGTGCAAAATAGAATGTTGCAGTTACAGGAAACTAAACTAAAGTATAAAAATGCAACAGCAATGCTCTCTGTTTATTTATGGCAAGATGGGATAGTGCCTCTAGAAATTAGTGGGTTAACAAGACCTCAAAAAAGCGATGAACTTTCTACTGTTAGTGCAAATCAAGAGTTAAAAAATGCGTTAGATAGTTTGACCAATCAGCATCCTTTACTGCAACAATATCAATACAAAGTAAATCAACTTAAAATTGATAAAAAATGGAAGCAGGAACAGATTAAGCCACAGTTAAATTTAAAATATAATGCTATAAATAAACCCGTAGGAAATGATGCTTTCGCCAATTACAATGTAAATAATTACACTTGGGGAGTTGAGTTTAGTATGCCAATTTTTTTAAGAAAAGAAAGAGGGGATTTAGAGTTAGCTAAATTAAAAATTAATGATGCAGAACTTGAATTGGTAGCCAAGCAAGCAGCAATTAACTATAAAGCAATAGCAGCATTAAATAGTTTAGAAACTACTCAAGAACAAATTACTTTATATGCCAGAACAGTAAAAGATTATGAGCAATTATTAACTGGAGAAAAACGAATGTTTAATGCTGGGGAAAGTTCATTATTTATGGTGAACTCAAGAGAGTCGGGATATATAAAAACACAATTGAAATACATTGAATTATTAACCAAAAACCATAAAGCTAGTTTAGA
>JBMYXB010000155.1:0-4905 GCA_049608005.1 Vicingaceae bacterium | reverse complement strand
CAAGTAATTCTTTACATAATCCTGAACACCTTCTTCTAGTGTGTGAAAAGGAGTATCATAACCAATAGATTTTAGTTTATCCATATTGGCTTCGGTAAAATATTGGTATTTATCTCTAATGTCTTCTGGTGTTGGTACAAAACCAATTTCTGGTGTTTTATCTAAAGCTTTAAAAGTATTTTTTACCAAATCTAAAAAGGTACGTGCTTTACCAGATCCTAAATTGTATAAACCAGAATTTTTACGGTGGTTCAATAAGAACATGCACACATTTACCACATCTTTAACGTAAACAAAATCGCGTAATTGTTCTCCGTTTTTATAATCTGGATTGTGCGAAGCAAACAATTTCATTGCTCCAGTTTCTTTAATCTGATTAAACGCATGAAAAATGACAGAAGCCATTCTTCCTTTATGAAATTCGTTTGGTCCGTAAACATTAAAGAATTTTAAACCTGCCCAGAAATAAGGTTGTTTTTCTTGTTTTAAAGCCCATTTATCAAAATCGTTTTTAGAATCTCCGTAAGGATTTAAAGGTTTTAATTTATTAACCACTTCATGGTTGTCATCATAACCAAACTCACCTAAGCCATAAGTGGCAGCAGAAGAGGCGTAAACCAATGGTAAGCCAAATTCTACACAAATGTTCCAAATGTCTTTAGTATAGTTAAGGTTGAGTTTATTAAATAAATCAACATCAAACTCTGTAGTATCTGTTCTGGCACCAATATGAAAAACAAATTGAACAAAATGTTCATTTTCTTTTAGCCATGGAATAAATTCAGCTCTTTCTACTTTTTGAGAAAAGGTTTTTCCTTCAAAGTTTTTGTTTTTTTCTTGGTTAGAAAAATCATCTACTAAAACAATGTCTTTAAAACCTTCTTGGTTGAGTTTGCTTACTAAACAACTTGCTATAAATCCTGCTGCACCTGTTACTATTATCATATTTTATGTATTGTCATCCCGAACTTGATTCGGGATCTATTTTGTGTATCATTCTGTAGGGATAACCAATCAATTGAAATTATTTTTACTATTGTTTCATTTTTTAGATTCCCAGTCGAGCTGAGAATGACAAAAAATTAACTTACAAATAGTTCGTTTGTAAGTTTTGGTATAATCCCTTTTTCTTGTGCTAAATTAAACATTTGTGTAATGGCATTTTTGCCTTCACTCCCTAAATCGATAGAGTACTTGTTAACGTACAAATCTACATGCTGCATCATCACTTTTTCATCCATTTCTTGTGAGTGTTGTTTCATATAATTTAATGGCGATTCAGGATTTTTAAAAGCATATTCAATACTTTTCCTAAGTAGTCTATTTATTTTTTGTATCGTTTCTTTTGAGAGACTTCTTTTAATTATTATTCCACCTAAAGGAATTAAAGCTCCAGTGGTGTTTTCCCAATATTCTCCTAAATCAATAATTTTCTCTAATCCTTTTTCTTGATAGGTAAAACGATTTTCGTGTATAATTAAGCCTGCATCTACATCCTCATTAACAACCGCATTTTCTATGTCAGAAAATAACATTTCTTGTTTGTTTTTAGCTTCGGGATGTGCTATACTCAATAAAAAATTTGCCGTTGTATATTTACCAGGGATGGCTATTGTAACCTCTTCTAACTTTAAACTTTTAACTTTCGACTTTTTAACTAATAAAGGCCCACATCCTTTACCTAAAGCACTTCCAGCATCTAACAAAACGTAATTGTTAGTTAAGTAGCCAAAAGCATGATAACTAATTTTTGTTATGTCTAATTCATTATTAAAAGCTTTGTTATTGAGGTCTTCAACATCACCTAAATAAACATCAAAATCTAAGCCTTCGGTATCAATTTTATGATGCACTAAAGCATCAAAAATAAAGGTGTCGTTCGGACAAGGAGAAAAGCCAAGTGTTAGTTTCAAAGTCTTAAAGTTTGTAAAGTCTTAAAGTTTGTAAAGTTAAAAAAGACTTTTAATTAAAGATTATTTATAATTCCTAATCCTGTTTTACATAAGTTCTTAACCGCTAAAGGAATATCCCAATTATCTCTGTTTCGTTTTTCTACTTTATTAGAAATAGTTCTAATTTGAGAACAGGTAATTCCTTCAAACAAACAGGCGTAAAAGAAAGCCGCTCCCTCCATACTTTCTACCTGAGGGTTAAACAGTTGTTTTATTTTTTGAATAGAACTTTCGTCACCATGTGCAGTATTAACCGTTAGTGCTGATACTTTTTTTAGAGCATCAATGGCGGGATTTTCGATAGGAATGGTGTTTTTCATTTCCCCTTGATTTAGAATGGAATCTTCATCAACAATTAAATCCATATCCACTAAAGAGAGGAAGGATTCGCCATCTTCGGCACCTAATTTTGATATTCTATCAGTGGTAATATGAACGGTTGTTCCTGTAGTTAAATCATTATCAAAACTTCCTGCTAAGCCTAAATTTAATGCTACATCATAAATTTTACTATTTAATGTTTTTCCCATCCAATAGGCTGTACACGTCATACCAACACCAGGAATTAATACATCTATTTGATGCTTGTTATAACTGTAACGTTTTAGTTTTTGATTTACTTCTTTTTCAAAATTAAATTGAAGTAACAAAGGTTCAATTTCTAAATAGGTTGCTGAAACAATTAATATCTTCATGGTTTAAGTTTATAAAGTTGAAAAGCTTATAAAGTCGAAAGACAAACTTTCGACTTTTAACTTGATGAACTTTAGACTAATAAAAAGTAGGAGTAACCTCTTTTTCTTTAAAGTTGATACCGTAGTTTTCTAATTCATTTAATATAGGGTTGTAAATTTCTCCTAAAATGGGAACGTGTACTCCTGGAGTAGCAATGGTTCCGTTTAAAATCATTTTAACAGAAATGGCTAGCGGTAAACCTACTGTTTTAGCCATAGCAGTGTAACGTTGGTCATCGCCTTTAACTACCATTGATGAATGTATTTCTTTATCTTCACCGTTAGCTGTAACAAATCGGAAACGGTGCCACATTACAATCATGTCTTTATCTTCGGGAGCTAAAGTCCATTTTTGCTCTAAAATATGTTGTAATATTTGAGCAGGAGTAGCATCTTTTAATCCAATTTTAGTGTCTTCAAAAATTCCTAGCCATTCAAATTTTTCAAACAGTTCAATATCATCTTGTCTAATGTTTAAATAGTGTTTAAACTTTAGTTCTACAGAATCGTTAGGGTTAAAAGCTAAAAAAGAATTGATAAATTCTCTGTTGGTCATGTTTTCTGAACCTTCTAATACATAAGTATCGTCAGTAGCTCCTAATTGTACAAAAACATCCCAAGCTTTACAATATCCTGGTTTTCTTAAAGTACCTCGGTACATTGTTGGTATATTTTCTAAATTATATACTTCTCTGTACGATAAAGAATCTCTGTTGGCATAGCCTTCAAACTTTCCATAACCTTCAATGTCAATAATTTCAGTTCTTCTAAATAGTTTGGTGTACGGTATGTATTTGTATTTTCCGCCTTGTATAAACTGTGCTGTTCCTGTTCCTGCTAAAACAACGTTACGTGGGTTCCAAGTAAATTTATAATTCCAAGGGTTGTTGTCACTTTCTGGAGCAACTAAACCTCCCGTAAAGGTTTCAAAGGCTTTTAAATCACCTCCATTGTTTCTTATTTCATCGATAACTCGCATTGCCGACATGTGGTCAATCCCTGGATCAACACCAATTTCATTCATCATAACAATACCCGCATTTTTAGCTTCACTATCTAAAGCTTTCATTTCTTCAGAAACATAAGATGCTGTTGCCATGTGTTTTTTATATTTAATACAATCTTTGGCAACTGAAATGTGCATGTGAGCAGGAAGCATAGAAATAATTAAATCGTGTTCATCTATTAAACGTGTACGTTCTTCCTCATTATTTACATCAAAAGCAATGGCTTTTGCAAGTTTATGATCGCCAGCCGCTTCGCTGGCAAAATCTTTAGACTGATCGGCAATTGTGATGAACCAATTTTCGTTTTCGGCATTAAATAATAAATATTGTACTAATGAAGAAGTTGATCTTCCGGCACCTATTAAAAGTATTTTTTTCATATAATATATTGTTCTTTCTAGAACTTCGAATTTCGTTAAATATTTGAGTTTTGGTAAGTTTTTTTAGCGAATTTTACTAACATATTAGTTTGATAAAAAGATTATAGACCAATGAGTAAAAATACGTTGATTAAAGCCGGGATTTTAGGGATGATTGCCGTGCTTGGAGGTGCTTTTGGAGCACATGCGTTAAAAGAAATTTTATCTCCGGCACATTTAGCAAGTTTTAATACGGGGGTTCGTTACCAAATGATACATGCTGTTGTTTTAATTTGCTTGTTTTTGCTTGGTAGTAAATTTGAAATGAAACAATTTAAAGTTGCTGCTCAATTCATCTTTTGGGGAGTTATTTTATTTTCGGGCTCTATTTACATCCTTACTTTAAAAAATATTATTGGTTTAGAAGTATTAAAATTTGTTGGGCCAATAACTCCAATTGGAGGTTTACTAATTATTACTGGTTGGTTGTTTATGGTGTTAGGAGCAATAAAGATTAAAAAGTAGTTTTCAGAAGTGGTTCGCTTAACAGTATTGTGCCTAGTTATTTTAAACGATAAATGGTCTTATTTTTTTCTCCTATTTTTTTAAATAATTCTAATTCAACTCCTTTTTTTAAATCTCTACTTGCTGTTGCTGAAGAAATGTCTTTAAAAATATCCATATAATTTTTTCTTGTAAATTCAGTTTTATTTAATGAAACATAATATTCTAATCTGTCTTTTTCACTTAACGTTCGGTTATTAAAATTTAATAATTCACTTATTGAAATGTCAATTACGTTTAGCATATATTCAATAAACTTAGTTGATTTTCCAGATTTATCACTTTCAGC
>JBMYXB010000154.1:0-4947 GCA_049608005.1 Vicingaceae bacterium | reverse complement strand
AGAAGAATTTCTTAAACCTCTTGAAATATCTGCTTACAGACTTTCAAAAGACACATTTATTCCTCAAACCAGAATTAGTGAAATTATTAAAGGAAGAAGAAGGATTACTGCTGATACCGCATTAAGACTTTCTAAATATTTTGGTATCTCTGCAAAATTTTGGCTTGGGCTTCAAGACGATTTTGATTTAGAAGAGGAAGAGCAGCTTAAAAAAGAAGAACTAAATAACATTAAAAACATACATAATGCTGCCTAACATTCTGCTTACACCTTGTAATTTAGGGCTTTAATGCTCATCTCTTTCCTTCTCAAACCCTGAAAACAATTGTTTGATAAAAGTTTTAGGAAAGCTTTCAATTTTATCGAAACCTAATTTTATATCTCTACCCGAATGAGGAATGTAATTGGTTTTAAAAATGTAATCCCAAATACTTAGAGAGATTCCAAAATTTACTCCGTTTTTATGGCTTTCAGGTAAATCGTGAGCATGATGCCATATATGCATTTTAGGGTTATTTAAAATGTATTTTAAGTAACCGTAGCTCCAACCAATGTTAGCATGGTTTAAGTGCCCAATTGCAATTGCCACATAATAAACTACAAATGCCTGTTCGGGATGAAAGCCTCCAATAAGCATTACCATAATATATTTCATTGGTGTATAAAAAACATTTTCCATCCAATGGTAACGTAAGTGTGCCGCAAACCCCATCTGTTCCACCGAATGGTGTACCTTATGAAAACGCCATAAAAAATGAAAATTATGAAGCAAGACATGCGTAAACCATTGAACAAAATCGGTAGCCACAAAAAAGATAAACAACTGCAACCACTCCGAATAATCCTGAATATTTATCAATGCTAAATCCGACAAATCTCCACCAAACAAATCTTTAAAAACTTGTGAGGTTAGATTACAAAACGCAATAAAAATAACTAGGTTAAAAATGAAAAAATTGAAAAACATATAGAAAACATCTAACCAAAAGTCTTTTCTAATTAATGATTGATTTTTTCTCCAAGGAAATAAAAATTCCAACAACCAAACCACTAAAGACAGTAAAATTAACAACCAAAAATAATTCTGATACCAAGGTTTTGCCTGAAATGTAATTTCCGACCAAACATAATTTCCATAATCAATATAAGAATTTGATATTAATTCTGTAAAATCCATTTAAACAGTATTGGGTACAAACAAAAATAGCAATGTTTATTTAAAAACATTGCTATTTGTAAACATTCCAAAACGATGTTTATAAAATAGGTTACCTTTTTTTTAAAAACTAAACACCCTAGAAATATTAAATCCTAATTTATACTCACCATTACCCCAATCACTAGTTGTATAAGGTATAATATCGTTAGCAATTAAACCTGCAGAATTAGTTACATTAACATGAAACACATGCCCGCCAGTTTCTATTTCTAAACCAACACCAATTGCATCATAAAAATTATTATCAGCATCTCTAAATTCGGAGAAGGTGTGGAAGTAATCAAAAACAAATGCCATTCTTTTAGTAAATTTAATTCTACCAGCAGCACCAATTGCAAACAAATCATTTTCATCTACAGAATTATTTTTAGGATGTAAAACTGTTTGATCCACATAGTTTCTATGAACGTAAGTTGGTAAAATCTCTAAAGAAATTCCTCTTGTAATTTTGCTAGCAATAATTATTTGATGCGTGTAAGATAATCTATTCTCGAACTTATCATTAGCAATGTTAGCCACAAAAGAGGCCGTAGCATTTGTATAATAAGCCGCTGAAATTGGCATTCCTTTTTCTTTTTGCTCTAAAAATCTGTATTTCAAATTCAAATCAACATGCTCATTCATCTTACTTCTTCCCCAACCAACACTAAGTCTATCAGTAATTCCATAAGTAAAAGAAAATCTTATATTGGCAGCATTTTCCAAACCATAAAGCGTGTGCCCACCTAAATTTGCACCTTGTTTATCAGTAATATCCATGTTGCCAAAGCGGTGAGCAATATTAAACTCTAAAGTTCTCTTTTTTACCGTTTGTATAGTTTGAGCATTAATTACACTTGTTCCTTTAAAGGTTGCTAAAACTTTTTCTGGCTTACTTTCCGAGGCCGCTTCTTCCTCTAACATTCCCATTAAGTCATCTTGTGCATTTGCAACAGAAAAAGATCCAAAACAAAAAAGTATTGCTAAAAATTTATTCATCCTATCTATTATTTTTTAGGTTCAAAATTAATATTAACTGTAACCTTAATTGTTTCTGCAATATTTTTTACAACCAACTTTGGTATTTTAATTTTATGGTCTTCTACCTTAATGTCAAACTCAGATTTTACCGTAATTTTTCCATCAGCAATAGTAATTGTTCCTGCAATTTCTCTTTCTTTTTCTACCCCATGAACATTTAAAGTTCCTTTTACAGTTACCTTATGCTCCCCGTTTGCTGAATAATCAATTTTCTCTTGGACTTTACCTTTAAACACAGAAACTTTATACTTATCGCTTTCCATATAATTTTCATTAAAGTGCTCCTCCATTAGCGGTTTTTCAAAATGAAACCCTACATTGGTTCCAATAAAAGCTACCTCTCCTGTTTTAGTGTTGATTAAAGCTTTTACATCTTTATTTACTGCATCAATGTTTTCCATTGGCGTTTCAGAGAAAAAAGAAATTTCTCCACCAACTGCTTTGTATAAATCTTGAGAGTATCCTACAGTAACTGCCAAGAATAGTATTATAAACGTTATTTTTTTCATGATTATATGTTTTATTGATTAAAATTATTTATTGATTAAAATTATTTATTGATTAAAATTATTTATTGATTAAAATTATTCTGGAGCTCCTTGATCTAACCACGCCTGCAATACATCTCGAGTAGCTTGTGGCATAAGCCCTCCCTGCGGCATAGGCCCTCCAGCTCCATTAATAGCTCTAGCTAAAAGCCTTCCAGCATCAGCCTGTGCTTTAACTTGTGCATAAGTGTTTAGGTTAACACCGCCAGAACCACCATGGCAGCCAGTACAGTTGTTAGTCATAATAGCCTGTACATCATCAGTATAAGTTACAGGAACATTCTCTTCATTTTCTGTAATAACTTCAGGTTCTGGTAAATCTTTATTATATGAACAAGATGAAACAAATATTACAGAGGATACAATTATTATTTTTAGAACAAGGTTTTTCATTTTTAAAAGCTTTAGTTTTTTCTTATTTTTTAATTATTTTTTTTGTAAAAGTATTGTTTTCAGATTGAATCTGAACATAATATGTCCCTAAAGACAATTGCTCTAAATTAACCTTATTAACTGCCTTAGCATCAATAACTTTTTGCCCTTTTGCACTATAAACAGATACACAATCTATCGGACCATCAAAATTAATGCTAAAGTAATTAGTTGTTGGATTCGGATAAATTGTCAATCCAATTTCTGGAACTAATTCATCTACACCCGTTGCTAAATTTTCTACAACAGTTAATGTTTTTGAATAAGTAAAATCTCCAGCAGTAGACCCATTATTATTTGCTGTAATAAATGCAGCATAAAATGTTATATCTCCAGAGCCTGCAAGTGGTGCAGTCCAATTGCACGACCAGGTTGTTGCATTTGTTGTTAAAGGTGTTGTTCCACTTAATTTATGACTAACAGCTTTATTCGAGTTTACAAATTTTGTTCTAGGAAAATCTGTAATTATAAAAGTTCCAACTTTAGTATTTGCGACATCCTCAGCAGTAACTTCAAATCCAAACTTGTTGATTGTTAAAGCACCTACCGACATTGTTATAGTATAAGTTTGGCCTGGCACATATCCGCTAGCTGGTATATCTGATGTTATTCCTGATGTTGCACTACCAGAATTTATCGTTCCCGAATGGCATGCTGTACAATTTGAATTATCACCAATAGAATTGGCCCTTCCTCCTGGAGAACCATTTGAAAAAGCATAAGCAGATGTAGTTCCAAAATCTGAAATTGAACTAATTATAAAAATTGAAACAACAAACACAGCAGTTAATGCTAAAGTAGAGAGAGTGTTTATTTTCATAAAGTTAGTTTTTTTTATAATTAAGATACAAAATTATAAAGAATAATCCATACAAAATAGGACAAATCGAAACAAATATATCTTTTGTTTAACATTAATGCTTTTTTCTAAACTGAAGGGGTGATATTTTCGTGTGTTTTTTAAAAAATCTTGAAAAATAAGAGGGGTCATCAAACCCTAATTCTAAAGATACTTCTTTAACGGGTTTTGAAGAGAAACTTAATACTCTTTTTGCCTCTAAAATTATTCGTTCATTAAGTAAATCTGTGGCTGTTTTATTATATGTATTTTGAACTAATCGATTTAAATAGGTTGCAGTAATATTTAATTCATTAGCATAATTACTAATCGATAAGTTTTTATTCCAACTTAAATCAATTAACGCCAAAAACTTTTGAATTACCTCATTTTTTTCTTGATTTTGATTGCCCAAAACACTTAAACTATAACGAGAAGCTTTTATTAAAAATACTTTTAGTAGCATTAATAAAATTTCATTTTTCCGAACTTTTTGCTCCTCAAACTCAGCAAGTGTCAATTCAAGAAAGTTATTCAATTCACTAAATGCCTTACCATCTAAATTTAGCACATGATTTACATTCCAATTTGAAAATAAATCAATTTCATTTAAAAATGTTTTATCCTCATTATTAACAAAAAACAACTCCTCTTTAAACATACAAACATAGCCTGAAGAACCCTCTTCTAATTCCAGATAATGTACATGATGTGGTGAAATAAAATGAAGCGAACTATTAGCAACCTCATATTCATCATCATCAATCAAATGCTTACCTACTGCTTTATCAAAAAATAAAAACTGATAAAACTTATGTTGATGTGGGAATGATTCATCATAATCTTGATAAGCAGTATCTATCTTTCGTATAAGAAACAGCCATGGTTGT
>JBMYXB010000153.1:0-5017 GCA_049608005.1 Vicingaceae bacterium | reverse complement strand
CCGAAAACCACAATAATCAATAGTAAAATCGGTAATAAATAAAAATCCCTCATAAAACGTTAATGTTTATGAGGGACTTAAAGTTTTGTGTGTGGGCCCACAGGGACTCGAACCCCGGACCACCTGATTATGAGTCAGGTGCTCTAACCAGCTGAGCTATAGGCCCATTCTAAATTGAATTAGAATTAGGTTGCAATTTTACGGATAAGTTCGGAGTTAACCAACTATAAACTTTACTATTTTATTAGTTTTGTGTACATATGAAATTAAAAGGAATAAAAAACATCATTTTTGATTTAGGGGGAGTATTACTTAATCTAGATTTCAACCTTACTCAACAGGCTTTTGTTAGGTTGGGAGTAACCGATTTTAATGGGTATTATAATAAAGCAAAGCAAGTTGGTTTATTTGATGATTTTGAGACAGGAAAAATATCTGAAACAGAGTTCTGTGAACAAATTAAAGAGTTTTCAGGAATAGATAAAACTAACAAAGAAATTATTGATGCATGGAATGCCATGCTTTTAGATTTTCCACCAATTAGAAAAGAATTGGTACTTAATTTGAAAAATCATTTTTCTACAGCTTTGTTAAGCAATACTAATGAAACACATATTAGAGGTTTTTTGCCAATACTTAAAAAAGATATTAATGAAACTTCTTTAAGTTCAATGTTCCATTCGGTATATTATTCTAATGAAATAGGGTTTAGAAAACCAGATGCAGAGGCTTTTGAATTTGTTTTAAATCAGAATGAATTTTTACCCCAAGAAACGTTGTTTTTAGATGATTCCATTCAACACATTGAAGGAGCAAAAAAATGTGGAATCAATACTTTACACATAAAAGATGTAACTGTAGAGGAGTTATTCTCTGATTTCTTGGCATAACTCTACCAAAACACCATTTGCTGATTTGGGGTGTAAAAAGCAAACTAATTTATTATCAGCACCTTTTTTAGGTTCTTCGTTTAGCACAATAAAACCTTCAGCTTTCATTCGCTTCATTGCGGCCTTTATATTATCAACAGCATAAGCAATATGGTGTATTCCTTCTCCTTTTCGTTCTATATATTTGGCAATTGCACTCTCTTCTTTTGTAGCTTCTAGCAATTCTATTTTGCTTTCGCCCACTTTAAAAAAAGAGGTAGAAACTCCTTCACTTTCTACCACTTCTGTTTTGTAAGGAGCTTTACCAAATAATTTGGTATAAACTTTATTAGCATTTTCTAAGTCTTTAACTGCTATGCCAATATGTTCAATTTTATCTATCATCTTTTTAAGCAAAAAACCCCGCATAAATGCGGGGTAAATTCTATATTTTAAGGCTATTATTTCTTAACGAAAGTATCTGTTTTGTTATCGTAATTTAAGTAGTAAATTCCTTTTTTTAGGTTAGAAACATCTACTTTTTCTCCAAAACCTTTTTTAACGATGTTACCATAGCTGTCATAAACTTCAAACAAGGTTTCGTTGGTAAAGTTAACCTCTGTTTTAGCTTTAATCGGGCTAAAAGAAATTTCGCTTAACACAGATGTAAACCTAGAAGCTTGAGAATATCTTGGTTTACCAGAATAATCAATTTGTTTTACTCTAAATTTATTTTCTCCAGAATGAGCAGTAATTTTAAATTGGTAACTGTTTTCTGTACTTGCACCATTTCCATCAACTTCTCCAATTTTTATCCATTTGTTCCATCTAAATTGCTCTACAATAAAAGTTAATTTACCAGATTCACTTTTTGTTTTCCAGTCAAAATTTCCATCTTTAGAAACGCTCATACTCACTATTTCATAAGTACTTTTTGGTTTCAAAACTTCAGGATTTAACACCTTAGGTTTACAATCATCCTTATGTTTAATTTTAATAATTACAGGATCTCCAACCTTAAGTTGAAAATTTGCAAAATCAATTTCAAAAGCACTTGAGTTTACTTCATCAGTTGTAACTTCACCATTAATAGTTACTTCAAAAGTACAAAACCCAACACCGCTTCCCGCAAAAGGGTTTTGAACATATAAGTTTTTTCCTTGGTAGTGGCCTTCTAAAACAATTACGCCTGTTGCATTTGCATTAAAAGCAAAAAAGGTAATTAAAAGTCCAAAAAAAATATTTTTCATAAGATGACTGTGTTAATCCAATTGTTGTAACATACAAACATATAACCTTATTAGTGATATTCAAAATTTTTTAGAGGTTTTATCTCAAAAATAAGCTTAAACGTTTTTAAAGTTCAGATTTTACCAAACATTAGACCAAACTATAATTGAGGCAATTATTGTCTAAGCATTAACGATAAAAAAATGTTAATTTTGTTCGGTATTAAAAATATAAGAAGATTTAGGATGAAAAGAGTGAAAATTGCAGCATTATTAAACAAATCTAAAATTGGTTCTGAAGTAATGATAAAAGGATGGGTAAGAACCTTTAGAAGTAAGCGTTTTATCGCAATAAATGATGGTTCTACAATCAATAATATACAAGCAGTTATTGATTTTGAAAATGAAGAGGAAGCTCAATTAAAGAGAATTACAACTGGTGCTTCTATTCAAGTAATTGGAGAGGTTGTAGAATCTCAAGGCTCAGGACAATCAATTGAAATTGTTGTAAA
Source organism: Vicingaceae bacterium (assembly GCA_049608005.1). Classification (GTDB taxonomy): domain Bacteria; phylum Bacteroidota; class Bacteroidia; order Flavobacteriales_E; family Vicingaceae. The sequence continues at coordinate 2,407 of JBMYXB010000153.1, read as the reverse complement.
ATCTTTTCAAATTTTAGGAGATGCTAATCCTGAAGAATACCCTTTACAACCTAAAAAACATTCTTTAGAATATTTAAGAGAAATTGCACATTTAAGGCCAAGAACAAATACGTTTGCAGCAATTTTACGTGTTCGTCATGCCATGACTTTTGCTATTCATGAGTTTTTTAATGATAGAGGGTTTTATAACATTCATACACCATTAATTACAGCAACAGATGCAGAAGGAGCTGGAGAAGCTTTTCAGGTAACTACAATGGACTTGAAAAATGTTCCTTTAGATGAGAATAAAGAAGTTGATTATAAACAAGATTTTTTTGGGAAAGAAACTAGCTTAGCAGTTACAGGTCAGTTAGAAGCTGAATTGGCAGCTTTAGGCTTAAGCGAGGTATATACTTTTGGGCCAACATTTAGAGCAGAAAACTCTAATACTACGCGTCATTTAGCTGAATTTTGGATGATAGAGCCAGAAGTTGCTTTTGCAGACAATAATGACAATATGGATTTGGCTGAAGCAATGCTTAAGTATTGTGTTCAGTACGCTCTAGATAATTGTAAGGAAGACTTAGACTTTTTAAATAAGCGATTACAAGACGAAGACAAATCTAAACCACAAGCAGAAAGAGCAGGAGATTTATTTGAAAAATTAGAATTTGTTGCCAACAACGATTTTGAAAGAATTACTTACACTGAAGCAGTTCAAATTTTAAGAAACTCTAAACCCAATAAGAAAAAGAAATTTCAGTTTTTGGTTGATGAATGGGGAATTGATTTGCAATCGGAACACGAGCGTTTTTTAGTGGAAAAGCATTTTAAAAAACCAGTTATAATTTCTGATTATCCTGCCAACATTAAAGCTTTTTATATGAAGTTAAATGATGATGGTAAAACGGTAAAAGCAATGGACATCTTATTTCCAGGAATTGGCGAAATTGTTGGAGGATCTGAAAGAGAGGAAAGACATGATGTGTTAACTCAAAAAATTAAAGACCAAAACATACCAATGGAATCTGTTTGGTGGTATTTAGATACACGTAAGTTTGGTACCGTTCCGCATTCTGGTTTTGGTTTAGGATTTGAGCGTTTAATGTTGTTTGTTACAGGTATGGGAAACATTAGAGATGTGATTCCTTTTCCAAGAACACCAAAAAATGCAGAATTTTAAATCCAAATAAAGTTCTAAATTAAAAGATAAAAAACTTTATTTTCCAAATAATATTTGGAATTAACAAAAAACGTGAATAGTTTTGTACTCACGTTCTTTAATATTTAAAATAATTTAATTGTCTGTACCGATTACTCGGTACTTATCAAGAAAGGTGGAGGGACTAGGCCCTATGAAACCTTGGCAACCAACTATAATTCCTGAATACTCAGGATTGGAAAACCGGTGCCAATTCCTATTCCATCCCGATAATTATCGGGACGGGAAAAGATAAAGTAGAGAAATATATAAAATTGAACCCTTCTGCTTTTTAGTAGGAGGGTTTTTTTATGGATTCTTTTTTGTCATTCCGATTGGAGCGATAGCGAAACAGAGGAATCTTTTGATTTATATAGAATAATGGAGTTATGAATAACATAAAAGAAATATTAGCAGAAAGAATTTTAGTGTTGGATGGTGCAATGGGCACTATGATTCAACGGTATAAATTAACAGAAGAAGATTTTAGAGGAACTGTTTTTGCCGATTCTGAAATTCCTTTACAGGGAAACAATGATTTGTTATCGATTACCCGACCAGACATCATAAAAGCTATACATGCAGAATATTATTCTGCTGGAGCTGATATTGTAGAAACCAATACGTTTAGTGGGACTACTATTGCACAAGCAGATTACAAATTAGAAAAAGCGGTGTATGATATCAATTATCAATCTGCAAAAATTGCAAAAGAGGTAGCTGCAGAATTTACAGCAAAAGAACCACACAAACCAAGATTTGTTGCAGGTGCAATGGGCCCAACTAATAGAACTGCTTCCATGTCGCCAGATGTTAATGATCCAGGTTACAGAGCAATAAATTTCGATCAGCTGGTTGAGGCTTATAAAGATCAGGCAAAAGGATTGGTTGAAGGTGGAGTAGATATTCTTTTAGTTGAAACCATTTTTGATACTTTAAATGCGAAAGCAGCTTTGTTTGCTATTGATACTTATTTTGAAGAGAGTGGGAATAAAATTCCAATAATGGTTTCGGGAACAATTACTGATGCTAGTGGCAGAACACTTTCAGGGCAAACCGTTGAAGCATTTTTAATTTCTATTTCGCATATAGATTTATTAAGTGTAGGCTTTAACTGTGCTTTAGGTGCTAAACAATTACGACCTCACATCCAAACGATAGCTGAGCGGACACCATTTTTTGTAAGTGCTTACCCAAATGCCGGTTTACCAAATGAGTTTGGAG
>JBMYXB010000152.1:0-5046 GCA_049608005.1 Vicingaceae bacterium | reverse complement strand
AACAACCGAATAAACGCCATGGTGTTTATTCGCATTATGTTCATCGAAATATACTAAAAAGCTGTAGAAGAAATGTATTCAATTATGGCTTCAATTTCTGTAGGATTAAACCATTTATAATCACCGCTTTTATTAAACCATCCGAGTTGCCTTTTGGCGTATCTACGGGTGTTTACTTTAATTTTTTCGGTAGCTTCGGCTAAAGTAATCTGCTTATCTAAATAGTCGAAAATTTCGGTGTAGCCAACAGTTTTAAGCGCGTTATTTTTTTTGTTAGAGGTAACACTTTTTACTTCTTCAACTAAACCTTGTTCTAGCATTAAATCAACACGTTGGTTAATGCGAGCAAATAATTCTTGTCTTTCTCTATTAAGTCCAATTTTTAGTATGTTAAAAGGTCTTTCTTGTTTATTTCCTTGGCGTATTTCAGAGAATTTTTGTCCGGTTAATAAACAAACTTCTATGGCTCTTTCTAAACGATTGTAGTTGTTTAAATCTACTTGTTGGTAATAAGCAGGGTCTAATTGTTTGAGTTTTTCTTGTAAAATTTCAATTCCATATTTATCGAAAAGGGCTTTAATTTTCGTACGTATTTCAGGACTATTACCTGGTACATTCTCATCAAAACCATTACACAAAATATCAATATATAAACCAGAACCACCAGTTAAAATAACGATTGGGTGTTTTTTAAATAAAGTGTTAAGTATTGCTAAAGCATCTTTTTCAAATTTATTTACATCATAATTTTCGGCTATGGAGTGTGAGTCAATAAAATGATGTTTTACGCCATTCATTTCTTCTGGAGTAGGTTTAGCTGTTCCTATGGCTAATTCTTTGTAAAACTGACGCGAATCGCAAGAAAGTATTTCTGTATTAAAATGTTGGGCAACTTTTACACAGAGGTCTGTTTTTCCAACTGCTGTTGGACCAGTAATTACAACTAAAGTGGGTTTCTTGTTAGTCAAAAGTTCTTAAAGTTTATAAAGTTGAAAATGATATTTCATAAAACTTACTGACTACTTATTACTTTAATAATTACTGATAATCATCAAAATCATCAAACCCTTCAAAAATATCGTTAGGGTCAGAACCATCTTCATCAAAACCAGCACCTTTTAATAATTCGTTAGCCATTTCTTCTTCAGATAAACCTTCAGGGATTGGCTCTTGTTTAGGTTTTGGAACTTCTCCTTGGGTGTAAACAACTTTTGGGTAAAAAGCGTCTTTTTCTTCTTTAACGGTTATTTCTATTAACTCAATAAAGAAGTTTTGCATATTTAAGAAATCGTAAGCATATAGTAAATGATCTCCAACACAATTTGTTTGTGTATTTATAATGGTATCAGCCATTACCAATACTTTAGGCTCTTGGTTTTCGTCAATCATCATATCAAACAATGTAATTTCCTGACCTTTTTCCCAATCATCATTACTCAGGTAAAAAGAAGCCATTTGCTCATTGTCAAATCCAAAAGCAGCAACAATTATCTCATGAAAGTCAAAGAAGTTTTGAGTGCTTTTAATTTCAATATCTCTAAATATTTCTTCTTCTGATTCTAATAGAACTCTAAATTTATAAATGCTCATATCTTCTTGCTTGTGAGGGGTTGTATTATTTGTCAAAATTAGGAAAGTTTATGTTTAGTTGTATAAGTTTTAATAGTAGAAGTTAGTAAAATTAAAGGAATGCTAAACTAATTCTTAACGGTTAATCCTAGCTCTTTACCTTTAGAAATCATTAGTTCAAAGGCTGCATCATAACTATTGTCAATATCTCCATCTAAAATAGCTTCTCTAATGGCATCTTTTATTGTCCCAATTTCTCTACAAGGCTTCATATTAAATGTTTCCATTATAATTTCGCCAGTAATTGGAGGTTGCCAATTTCTTAAGCTATCTTTCTCTTCAATTTCGGTTAGTTTATTTCTAACTAAATCAAAATTTGCGTGGTAACGTTTTACTTTTACCGGATTTTTAGAGGTAATGTCTGCGTGGCAAAGCGTCATTAAATCATCAATATCTTCACCAGCATCAAATAATAAACGCCTAACAGCGCTATCGCTAACACTGTCTTTAACCAATGCAATTGGCCTTAAATGTAAACGCACTAATTTCTGCACGTATTTCATTTTATGGTCTAAAGGTAGCTTTAAGTTTTTAAAGATTCTCGGAACCATTCTAGCACCTTTGTCTTCATGTCCATGGAAAGTCCAACCGTGTCCCTTTTCAAAACGTTTGGTTGCAGGTTTGGCAATGTCGTGCATAATTGCAGCCCACCGTAGCCATAAATTATCGGTGTTCGGGCAAATGTTATCTAGCACCTCAATGGTATGGTAAAAGTTATCTTTATGTCCTTTTCCGTTAATAATTTCAACACCCTTTAAGTTGTCTAATTCAGGGAATATTATTTCTAGTAAACCAGTATCAAATAATATTTTAAACCCAATAGAAGGTTTTGGAGCCAGTATAATTTTATTTAACTCATCAATAATTCTTTCTTTAGAAACAATGTTGATGCGCTCTTTATTTTTAGTGATAGAAGCTAACGACTCATCATTAATTGTAAAGTTAAGTTGTGTTGCAAAACGAATTGCACGCATCATCCTTAACGGGTCGTCAGAGTAGGTAATATCAGGATTTAGTGGAGTTCTTAGCGTTTTATTTTCAATGTCTTGTATTCCATTAAACGGGTCTAAAAGCTCACCTAAATTTTCTTTATTTAAACTTATAGCAAGTGCATTAATGGTAAAATCTCTTCTATTTTGATCGTCTTCTAAAGTGCCATCTTCTACAATTGGTTTTCGAGAACCTCTGTCGTATGATTCTTTACGCGCACCAACAAATTCAACTTCATAATCTTTATAGATTAACATGGCAGTACCAAAGTTTCTAAAAACAGTTACTTTGGTGTTGTTACCGATTTTTTTAGCAACTAATTCTGCTAATTTTATACCCGATCCAATAGCTACAACATCAATATCTTTACAAGGTCTTTCTAAAATAATATCTCGTACAAAACCACCAATTGCATATGCATCAATATTAAGTTCTGCTGCGGCATCTGCAATAATGCTAAATATAGGGTGTTGAATGTGTTTTTTCATTTCCTTTAATTGGAATGCAAAAGTAATTGTTTTTTTACCAAAAATTAAAGCATAAAAAAACCAAGCTATAAATAACTTGGTTTCTTATAAAAAACTACACTACTTAATTAAATATTTTTTCTTGTATTACTGGTTTATTTTCTGATACTACATTAATGATGTAAATTCCTGTATCAAAATTTGCCAACGAAAATTTATGTTGGTTATCCGTAAAATTATTTTGATAGATTATTGCTCCTTTTATATCATAAACAAGCACTTTATAAGGAGCGTTGTTTTTTAAATTTATTTGATATGATTTATTCTTTTTAATTATACGGTTATTAGTAGAAGCAAAATCCTCTATTCCTGTTGGAATATCTAAAACTGTAATTGTTTTGGCACTTTGTACTGTACAATTATTATTGTTAGTTGTTGTTAATGATACTTGGTAAACTCCTGTGTTATTATAATTGTGGATAGGATTATTATCATTAGATGTGTTTCCATCTCCAAAATCCCAGTTATGATTTTGAGCATTAACTGAGTTGTTGTTTATTGTTGTAGAAGCACCGTTTGAAAGATAGATAGTGTCTTTATCAAAACTAAAATCGGCTGTTAAAATAGCTGCAGGGGCAACGGTAAAATTTAGTTGTTCAACAATTCCTTTACTAGAAATAGTTGTATTATAGTTGCCTGGTAATAAATTAGTAAAAGTTAAAGTTTCTGTTACAGCTGTATTGGTTGCTATAATACTGTTAGCATCATTTTTAATTATAGCATTCCAATTAGTACTACCAGTATTTGTTATAGATAGTTCGCCATCATTTAATGCAAAACAGGTTTCGTTTGTAACGGTGTGCACTGCATCTGTAGAAATGTTAAAAGTAAATGTTGGTGCATTTTGTTGTACTGTATAATTAAATACTAAAGATGTATCTCCAAGTATTCTAAAATCTGTAGAGGATTGAATGTCAGAAATACTCACTTTATAAGTTGATGTAAGCGCCATTATTTCAGTAACATTTAAGGTATACGTTCCATTGGCTGGAATGTTGGTGTAAATGGTTATTGATGTGTCTTTATTGAATTCTGGTAATGTGTTAATTGACATTTTTTGCCCTGTACATATTTGAGAATAAATACTAGGAACGTTAGGATTGGGGCTAAATAATTTTGCGGCATCATAATTACCATCAAAATTTAATGTTCCATCGCTTTTTAATCTAATAACTGTTTCATCAGAAAAACCATTGCCTACAAGTTGAAATCTAAACGCATTAGTTGATTGCGAAAATGCTGTTATAATAAATAGGTTAAGAATAATAAAAGTGATAGAATTTTTAAAAGTTACCATATCAAATCAAGTTAAATAATTATACTATAAAGTTAGTAGCGTTATTAACTTGAAATAAGCGTAGGATTTACCAATTAGTTTAAGTGAATAGTTGATTTAACAAATGTTTAATCACTTAAAAATAAATTAAAAAATACGTATGAAATAAGTTGAAATACTTAGCCTATAATTGTGTTATTTCCTTAAAATTTCTATCTCTCCATGAAGCCCTAATTTGATTAAAGCAGATGGTTTTTTGTTTCCAGTATCAAATTTAGAATTAACAATAAAGTCAACACCATTTTTTATCTCATCAGAAATCTCATTAAATGACATTGGAGTAGGTGCGCTACTTATATTGGCAGATGTGGAAACAATTGGTTTTCTATAATTAAAAGCCATTTGGTGAGCAAAACCCTCTTTAATCATTCTTATTGCGATACTTTTATCAGCAGCAATTACATTCTCAGCTAAATGATTTCCTTCATTATAAATGATAGTTGTAGGTTTTTCGGAAATATCAATAATATCCCAAGCCAATTCCGGAACATCTTTAACATGATAATTCAACATTCTATCATTTGCGACCACAATTATTAAGCTTTTTGAATCAGCACGTTTTTT
>JBMYXB010000151.1:0-5077 GCA_049608005.1 Vicingaceae bacterium | reverse complement strand
TTAATTCGGTTAAATTAAACTGATGAACACCTTTAGTTAAATTATTTTCTGAACGGATAATTCTTCCAGTAATATCCAAAATTTGAAGAGAAGAAATTTCAGTTTCTGTTTTTATAGATAATTCGTTAACAACTGGGTTAGGGTAAATTGAAAAATACTCCGCTGAAATTACATTTTCATTTATAGATACAGGATTTCTGAAGTCAATAGCAATTCCTTGAGGAGATAATTCTACATCAAATGAATCAATTGCTGTACCTGTTACATCATGAATAAAAGTTTTTCCATAAGTAGCAAAGTCAGATTGTGTAAAATAATATTTATGATTTATATAATCATAAGCTTCTGCAATTGAAGAGCTTGTAAATCCTTGACCTAATAATGTTTGAGTGTCCACGTCAAATTTATCAAGACCTGTAGCTGTTTCAATTATCAATATGTTGCTATAACTATCAATTAACCCTACAGCACCAACATTTGTAGTTGTTATAGTTCCTAGTGTAGTATTGTAGCCAATAATATTCCCCGATTCTTTACAAACAGCAAAAATATTATCATTATTAACAGCTAATTGATTTATACCTGCAGCGTCTACACCTAATTCAATTTTTCTTGCAAATGCTCCAGTGTTTGCGTTAAAAACACTGATAACACCAAGCGTGTCAGTAAAGATCCCAAAAGGAGGCCAAGCGTCAACTGTTCCAGGTACATTACTCGCGATGTAAATACTATCATTTAAAACAACTACACCTCCAACATTTTCTTCCAAATCATTAAAAGAGAAATTGGTTGTTAAAGTGTTTTTGTCAAGAGATTTCATTAAAGGAGCGCCAGCTCCATTAAACATTGAAACAAACAGCTTTCCTCCTGAAACTTGCACATCTTTAATTTGATCAACAAAAGCAATTCCTGCTCTTGTATAATTATCAATATCATATTTTACTAATGAATCAAACGCTCCAACATAAGCAAACTCATTTTCAATAACAGTACCATTGATAGATTCGACATGAATTGTGTCAAATGGTGTATAGGTAGCTGTTGTAATGTTATAGCTTCCAACAGTTGCTCTATCGATAAAAGGTGCAGTTGATTCAAATTGTCCACCGTTTGCAACAATTACTTGTCTTTGTGCTTGAATACTTTGTGAGGTTAGTATTAGACCTAAACAAGCTAAGCTTGCCATTTTGTAAATTTTTCTCATCACTTTAGTTTTAAATGAGGTTAAACAATAAATTAATTTTGATACAGAAATAAATCTGAATCGTTCATTAAGAAATAAAGTGAAGGGTTTTTCTGTGAGAAATAATCTTCGCCTTTAATCCCGAAAGCATTGTTGAATAAATTCAACTATTAAAGGCAGGTCTTCTGACTTACTCCATATTTTTACGTCTTCCCGAATGTTAATCAGTGACTTATGTAAAAACGTACAGAGCTTACAGCTGCGGGTACAGTTGAGGAATTACACCTCATTCCCTATTAATTCCGAATTTCGGAAACCAATAACATTGCAAATGTAGGTATTAAAATGAAGTTTATTATTTGATAAGATAAAAGGTTATTAACTTTTTGTAAGTTTATAATTATGAAAAAAAGGAGCTTTATTGTTTTAGGATTGGTTTTAATGTTTTTTTTAAACACTAATGCTCAAGAGTATTGTTTGAAATTTTCTAAACAAAGTAAGAGAACAACTTTAATTAAGCAAGGCAGAAATATAGCGTTTGTTCTTTCTAATACTGAAAAATGGGGTAAAGGGAAGCTGGTACAAATTAGTTCTGATAGTTTATTTATAGAACAGCCAATTGCTAAAAAGGATATTTTAACTGAGCGGGAAAGTAGTTGTAAAACTACAGGTTATAAACTAAGTGATTTTAAAGTTATTGCTTACAATAACACTGCTAAGACAGTTGGGAAAGGTTCTGCGGCAGTTTTAATTACACTAATCGCTATAATTGGTGGGGGAGTTGAATTGGGGAATGCTTATTTTGATGATGGAGAAAGCAATGCTCCGCCAAAGAAATTCTTTAAAAAGAATGTAGATTTAGATAAAGGATGGAAAGCAGAAATTGTGTTGTGTGAATAGCTTTTATGTTGGGAAAACGGTTAGCGCATCAAGCATAGATTGCTTAAACTCGCCAGAATCCAATCCTAATTCAATTTTATTCTGATTAAAATATTGAATAAGATTTTCTGTTGCCATGTTTCCAGTTAAATCATCAGTAGCCATAGGGCAACCACCAAAACCTTTTATTGCACCATCAAAGCGATTACAGCCACTTTTGTAAGCTGCGTGTACTTTTTCTTCCCAAGTATCAGGAGTTGTGTGTAAGTGCGCCCCAATTTCAATGTTTTTAAATTCAGGAATTATGTTGTTGAATAAATAGCTAATGTTCTCAGGGTTAGAAACGCCAATTGTATCTGATAAAGCTATAATTTCTATGCCTAAGCCTGCTAATTTTTTTGTCCATTCAATGGCAATATCACTGTTCCACAAATCTCCATAAGGATTGCCGAAAGCCATGGAAATATAAACCACTAATTTTTTGTTGTGCTTAGTGCAAAGATTTTGAATGTCAGCAACCCTAACTAATGATTCTTCAATAGAAGAATTGGTATTTCTTTGTTGGAAAGTTTCTGAAATAGAGAAGGGGAAGCCTAAGTAATCAATTTCTTCAAAATTACAAGCATCTGTCGCCCCACGTTGGTTGGCAACAATGGCTAATAGTTTACTTTTAGTTTGTGATAAATCTAATTGATCTAAAACTGCAGCAGTATCTTTTAGTTGAGGAATCGCTTTTGGGGAAACAAAACTCCCGAAATCTATTGAATCAAAACCAACTTTTAATAATTGGTTAATGTATTTAGCTTTTATGTCTGTTGGAATAAAATCATGCAAACCCTGCATGGCATCTCTAGGGCATTCAATTAACTTAACCATATCTTAACTATTCTTTATTTAACCGCAAAGCAGCAAAGTTTTACACTAAGAAAGCTAAGGTCTTTTTCTCATAAGAATATAAGCTTCTTTTCTTAGCGATTTCTTAAAATTCTTTGCGGTTAGTTATTCATATTTTTAATTATTGCCTTATTAATGTCTTTAATTAAACCAGGTCCTTCATAAATAAATCCAGTATAGATTTGAATTAAATCAGCACCAGCTTCTAGTTTTTCAATAGCATCTTTGGCAGAGTGGATTCCTCCAACTCCAATAATAGGAAATGCTTTGTTTGATTTCTCAGCTAAATATTTAATTACTTCGGTAGATCTATTTTTAACTGGTTGTCCACTTAATCCCCCATTTGCAATTTCTGTAATTGTTTTAGTATCTGTTTTTAGGTTTTCTCTAGATGTAGTTGTGTTGGCAGCAATTACACCATCAATTTTAGTTTGAGCTACAATGTCAATTACTTCATCAAGCTGTGAATTATTAAGATCTGGAGCAATTTTCAATAAAATTGGTTTTGGTTTGTCTTTAGTTGTATTAATGTGTTTTAAATCTCCTAACAAGTTCAATAGAAAAGGAGTGTCTTGTAATTTTGTTAAATCTTTAACATTAGGACAACTAACATTAACAACAAAATAATCAACGTAATCATGCAAAGTATTAAAGTTGAAAACATAATCAGCTAAAGCGTCTTCATTACTTGTCGCGGTATTCTTACCAATGTTTCCTCCAATAATAATGTCTGTCTTTCTATTTTTTAATCTTTTAATAGCATCTTCAGAACCAAGGTTGTTAAAGCCCATTCGGTTAATTAGCCCGTTGTCTTCAGTAATTCTAAATAAGCGAGGTTTTGGATTTCCTACTTGTGCTTTTGGTGTTAGTGTCCCTATTTCAATAAAACCAAAGCCTAAATGAGCTAATTCATTATACCAGCGTGCATCTTTATCAAATCCAGCGGCTAAACCAACAGGATTTTTAAAAGTTAAACCAAAAAGAGTTTTTTCTAATCTTTTGTCTTTCACTTCAAACATCCCTCTCATAATAGAGGGTAATCCAGGTATTTTAGAAAAAAAAGAAAGACAATCTGTTGCGAAGTAATGCGCCTTTTCTGGCTGCATAGCAAACAATAGTGGTTTTATTAAAAGCTTATACATTAATGCAAAAATACACCTTTTGCTTATTGTTTAATAATTTCCTCAAAAGTATTATCAGTGTAAAATATCACAATCTTTTTAACAGCTTTGTTACTTGTAGTTGGAGTAGGAGAAGGTTGTTTTGTTTCTTTAGTTTCTGTTTGGTGAGTGTCGGTTTTAATTTTGGTATTTCCAGTAATTAACCAATCGGCACTAACATTTGGAAATTGAGTTAATATTTTTTGAATAAACTCTAAACTTGGTTTATTTCTACCGGATAAAATATGTGAAATACTTGATGGCTGAACACCCACTTTTTCAGCAAAAGCAGCAGCAGATAAATTGTCCATTTTCATGAGGTATTTTATACGATCGGATAGTATCATGACATGTGTTTACAATTGTGAAATTAATTATTGATTACAAATGTAAACAATATTTTAAATAATCAACATTCTAGCTTTAAGTACGTTTGTTTTTTACTGATTTTATGCTAAATAAAACTTTAGGTAATTAAATATAATCTATTGATTTTTAACCATTAATATAATTACACTTGTTGATTTGGATTTGAATAGCGTTTTCCTAATGTTCTACTACAGTCTTAAAGCTATTTTTAGTACAATTTTATAATTACAAATGTAAACGTTTGTAGGTTTTACATTTGTAAATTACTTCTAAAACAACATTTCATTTAGCTCAATTTATAAGTCAAAAATAGTCTGATTTTCAGGATGAAAATAAAGCGTTAAGGATGGGAGTGATATCCTTTTTTTTGTCTTTCAATAGTTTAGTTTTCTAAATATTTTGAATAAAAAAAGATTAAACGGACAGCCTGTTAAAACGCCCAAAACATAAAGTGGATTGTTTTATTGTGATAATAGTAGAACTAAAAGACTGTAATCCAAAAAACAACACTACTTTTGCAGCCTTAAAATATATTAGATGCAATCAATTAGAAATGTAGCGATTATCGCTCACGTAGATCACGGAAAAACAA
>JBMYXB010000150.1:0-5133 GCA_049608005.1 Vicingaceae bacterium | reverse complement strand
AGTATATATTCGTTGACGAGTCTTGGGAAGATTATTTATATTGGCAAAAAACAGATAAGAAAAAACTGAAGAAGATAAATGAACTTCTGAAAGACATCGCTAGAAATCCTTTTGATGGAATTGGAAAACCGGAACCGTTAAAACATAAATACGCTGGATTTTGGTCAAGAAGAATTGATAGTGAGCATAGACTGATTTACCAATATAAAGAAGGAGAAATATTAATTGCCAAATGCAGATTTCACTATGACTAAAAAAGTACCGCTGGCAACAAGGCATAAAATTAATTGCTGGTTATAGCCTACTTACGAATCCCGAAAGCTATCAGGATCGGGAGCAAATTCAGATCGCATAGCTTTTACCCATAAGCACCGCTCAAAAACTTGATTTTCAATATTTTATGTAGCTACTCAATACTCCTATCCAATAAACATCTTATTGCTAATAAGTTTCTGTTTAGCAGTTTTTTTTAAAAGCTTATAAAATAGAATTTTATACTTTACGTTTAATGACTGTAATTAGTCTATTATTTTAATGAACTATTATAAATAAATTCCTCTAAATCTCCCTTTAAAAGGGAGACTTAAAAAAAGGTAGTGAAAAAGTTAAAAATCATATCAATAATTATTGGAATACTAAATTACACTTTAATATCAAATGATTTTTTTATAAATCGAACCTTTTAAATATTCTGTATCTTTGCATCAATGAAAAATTTATATATTATATCAGGTTGTAATGGAGCAGGAAAAACTACCGCTTCTTATACAATTTTACCTGACATATTAAATTGCAAAGAATTTGTTAACGCTGACGAAATTGCAAAAGGATTATCTCCTTTTAGTCCAGACAATGCGGCTATTCAGGCAGGAAGATTAATGCTTGAAAAAATAAATCGTTTAATTGAATCAGATAATGACTTTGCTTTTGAAACAACATTAGCAACAAAAAGCTATAAAAACCTAGTAACCAAGGCAAAAGAAAATGGTTATAAAGTTACTTTACTATTCTTTTGGCTAAGAACTCCTGAATTAGCTGTAAAACGCGTTGAAATTCGAGTTAAAGAAGGTGGACATAACATACCTAAAGATGTAATCCTAAGAAGATACAATAATGGACTTAATAATTTCTTCAACATCTTTCAATCAATTGTAGATGAATGGATGTTCATTGATAATTCGGGTAGCCCATATGAGATAATTGCAGAAGGCAGCACAGAAACCAAGAATATTTCAAATAAATCTCAATGGTCAATATTAATTAATCATTATACTAATTAAAACTATGGAAAATAGAGATAAAATATTAAAGGGACTTGAGGAAGCATACAAAAAGCTTATAGAGTTTAAAAAATATAAAAAGACCCCTATGGTTATCGGAAAGGACGGTAAAGTCATTGAAATATCCTATAAAAAAATAAAAACTACCGCCAACACTGTATATACTCCATAGACACACAAAGCCAACACACTCCCCTAGCTACAAAGCATATACTAACCGTTAGCGACACCTCGGTTCGGTATATAAACATCCTTTACAAAGTTATATAAACATCGTTTACACTTTTTGAGTAGAAATCTGAAACAAAATTCAGATCGCATAGCTTTTCAAAGCACATCCTTTTTCGTTTTTTATCTCTTTGCTCTTAAAAAACTCAAAAACGTGCTTTTCAATATTTTATGTAGCTACTCAATACTCCTATCCAATAAACATCTTATTGCTAATAAGTTTCTGTTTAGTAGTTTTTTTTTAAGCTTATAAAATAGAATTTTATACTTTACGTTTAATGGCTATTAGGTGGGCAAAATTAAATCACCCACCTAACCTCCCTCAAGGGAGGAATCCCCTCTTGAGAGGGGAAAGAAAATAATACCGATTTCCGGGATATAATTTTCTAGGGGTATGTTATGAAAAAGTTAAAAATCATATCAATAATTATTGGAATACTCATTGCCATTTTTGTAGTGATAGGCATTGTATTTTCTACACTTTACGAGGATAAGGTTAAAGCCTACATCATAGAACAAATTAACAACAGTGTTGCTACAGAAATTGATGTGAAAAATGTTGAGTTTTCTGTATTTAAACAATTTCCTTATGCCTCGTTAGAATTTAAAAAAGTAACCGCTAAAGAAGCAATTAAAACAGGCAAAAAAGGAACTTTATTTTCTGCTCAATCCATTTACTTGCAGTTTAACATTATTGATGTTTTAAATGAAAACTATGTAATTAAAACGGTTAAAGTTGAGGATGGAATTGTAAATGTAAAAATTGATAAAAACGGAAACGACAACTACCATTTCTGGAAAAAGTCTGGCACTTCAGAAAATCAACTTTCTATTGAGCTCGAAAAACTAAGCTTAAAAGGCGTTACCTTTTACCTGCTTAACGAGTACAAAAATGTTGACATGAGTATTGAGGCTGTTGGACTTTCATTGTCAGGAAATTTTTCGCAAGATGAATTTACCATGGAAACCCAAGCCAACTTAATGATTCATCAAATTAATGAGCATGAAAAATCGATTATAAAAAATAAAAGTGTTGTTATCAATACTTCTTTAGCAGTAAATCAAACCACAAAAATTTATCAAATAAACCAAGGAGAAATTGATGTTGAAAAACTAAAATTTAACCTTACCGGAAACATTGTAAATAAAGATGTTGGTGTAAACCTTAATCTACAATCTGAAGGAAAAAACATTGCTATAAAAGATTTATTTTCTTTATTGCCAGAAAAACAAAGAGAAAGTTTATCGGCCTATAAAACTGATGGAAACATTACCTATAACTCAACTATTATTGGAGAATATTCAATAAAAAAAACACCTGCATTTAATGCTAATTTTCAGTTAAAACAAGGAACATTTACCGAAAAATCTTCTAACCAATCGTTTACCAACATTTTTATGAATGGAACTTTTACTAATGGTTCAGGAAGCTCTGCAAACACCTCTCAATTAAAAATAGATTCGGTAAAGGCTAATTTTGGTGCTGGTAAAATTTCTGGTAATTGTTTAATCTCTAATTTTAATAACCCCCACATAAAATTTAATTCTAAAGCTAATGTAGATTTAAAAACTGCTAAAGATTTTTTTAAACTAGACACCCTAGAAACTGCCGAAGGGAACTTAGAAATTAACTTACAATACAAGGGTAAAATAAATGAGTTAAACAATATAAAAGCCAGCGAATTAAGAAAACTAAACGCTAGAGGAAATGCCCGACTAACCAATTCGACATTAAAGTTAGAAAACAACCCAAACACGGTAAAAAACATTAATGGTTCATTTAAATTTAATAACAATGATGTTGACATTGATTCATTAAACTTTAACATTAACAACAGTAATTTTAAGCTGGATGGGAAATTTAAAAACTTACTAGCTTTCTTATTTGTAGAGAATGAATTTTTAGCAGTTAAAACAAATTGCCACACCAACAAATTAGTTGTAGATGATTTGCTCACCAACTCAACCAACAACACTTCAGAATATACACTTAATTTACCCAAAAACGTTATCTTAAATTTTAAAGCAACAATAGATACTTTTCAATTTAGAAAATTTAGAGCCACCAATTTTAAAGGAAAAATATACTTAGAAGATAAGGTTTTAACTGCTACTGATGTTTCGTTTAACTCAATGAAAGGAAAAGTAAACGGAAACTTAGCCATTGACGATTCTAAAGGAAATGAAATTTTAATAACAAGCAAAGTAAATACTCATAAAATTGATATGAACGAGCTATTTTATCAATTTGAAAATTTTGGTCAAAAAGCAATAAGTGCTAAAAATTTAAAGGGAAAAATTTCTTCATCAGTTGAGTTTGCTTCGGTTTTTGACAAACATCTTAAAGTAAAAAAAGATAAAATTTACGTTTTAGCAGATATTGATATTAAAAATGGAGAACTAATCAACTACAAACCTGTTTTGGCTCTGAGTAAATATATTGAGGTTGAAGAATTAGAACATATAAAATTTAACAGCTTAAAAACTCAAATCGAAATTAAAAATGAAACGGTGCATATTCCTAAAACAGAAATTAAATCTAACGCATTAGATTTAACTTTTTATGGAACACATACTTTTAACAATAAAATTGATTACCATTTTAAAGTTTTAATGAGTGCTGTTCTTTGGGGAAAAGCAAAAAACAAAAAACAAGAAAACTCAGAATTTGGTCGGATTGAAGATGATGGTTTAGGTAAGACTAGCTTGTTTTTACATCTAACAGGAACCCTAGACAATTACAGTATTAAATATGATACTAAAGGCTTAAAAGAGAGTTTTAAAGAAGATATAAAGAAAGAAAAATCTAATCTTAAAAACATTTTAAATAAGGAGTTTGGTTGGTTTAAAAAAGACAGTGTAATTAAAAATGAATCTAAACCAAAAGATAATGGTTTAGAAATTGAATGGGAAGAAGAAACTGAGAGTAAAGACAGTAAGACTCCAGTTAAAAAGAATACTTCTAAAAAGAAAAAAGAGGCAAAACCTAAGAAAAAGAAAAAAGGCTTAGGTAAGTTTATTGATAAATTAGCCGAACCTGAAGCCGAAGAGTTTGAGGAATTTGATGATATTTAAAACTTATAAGCCAATTGCTATACCACCTCTAATTATTGGGTTGGGCTGAACAAAACTAGATTCTTTGGTTTCGTTTAAATTCCACAAACCTAAAATATACAGATACGAATTACCTCCTAACAATTGTTTTAAACCACCACCCACATAAACATTAATTAAATTAATGGTAATATCACTGTAAAGATTAGATTGATATTTTATTGCAATATTAGCAGATTCTAACTCTAAATGAGCCATTAATGGCATTTTAGGAATTAAGTATTGTGTATAAATATTTGCCCCATAAGTTGATGATTTATATTCAGGAGTAAAAGCTTTGTTATTTTCGTAGGTATAGTTTATGCCAACACCTGCAATAAAACTTTCGGTTAAATAATAACCCAAGTTTGGAGCTACAGAAACAATTGTTACATTTCCAAACTGCAAAGCAAAACCTCCGCCAATTGTTGTTTTACTCCAATCAAAACCTTTTTTTAAATTATTATTTGTTTTGGGATTATTGGTTGCATTATCCCCATATACATAAGCATCTTCATTTTGAGAGAACCCT
>JBMYXB010000149.1:0-5169 GCA_049608005.1 Vicingaceae bacterium | reverse complement strand
AGCGAAGATAGCGTTTTTTAAGGAGAAAGTCAAGGGGTTAAAAGTTGTATTGAAAGGGTGTTTTTTCTAAACAAAAAATCCCAAATCTTTCGATTTAGGATTTTAATTTTATTAGGCTCATAAGGTTCTACCCTTGATTCATTTTTAATAAACCAACTTCTTTTTCAGAGAGAAAACGCCATTGTCCGCGAGCTAAATCTTTTTTGGTTAATCCTGCAAAATAAACTCTATCTAACTTTACAACATTATAGCCTAAATGCTCAAACATTCGTCTAATAATTCTGTTTTTACCAGAGTGTAATTCAATACCTATTTGGTTTTTCTTTTCTCCGTTACCTACATAAACAGCAACATCAGCTTTTGTAAAACCATCTTCTAGCTCAAAACCATCACATAAATGTTGTAAGTGGTTTGATGTTACATTTTTATCTAATTGTACGTTGTAAATCTTTTTTACTCCAAATTTTGGGTGCGTTAATTTTTTGGTTAAATCACCATCATTGGTTAGCATTAAAACTCCGGTAGTAGCTCTATCTAATCTTCCAACAGGATAAACTCTTTCTTTTAATTTTCCTAAAATTTGCAAAACGGTTCTTCTTCCAAAAGGATCATCAGCTGTGGTAATAAAATCTTTGGGTTTATTCATTAAAATGTAAACCTTTTTTTCTCTTTTAATACCTTGTCCGCCAAACGAAACTTTATCGGTTTCGCTTACTTTAAATCCCATTTCTGTAACTACTTTTCCGTTAACCTCTACAGCACCAGATTGTATTAAAACATCAGCCTCTCTACGAGAAGCAATACCTGCATTGGCCAAATATTTATTTAAACGTGTTAATCCATCATCTGCTTTAGTGTGCGGATTGTTGTTGCTTTTTTTGTTTGGATCAGCTTTCCTTAAAGGAGCTTTAGTGTATGTTCCTGCTTTTCTGTAAGGCTTCTTGTCTCTATTTGGTCTGCTTTCGTATGTAGGGTTTTCTTCTTTACTTGGTTTATCGCTGCTGCTTTTTCTTCTAGCTTTTGTAGCAGGTCTTGCTTTGCTAGATCCTCTTGCTCCTCTGCTAGTTTTGCTGTCTTTACTTGGTTTTCTTCTGTTATTTTCCATGGTTCTGTTGAGTTTGTAAAGTTTGAAAGTTTGTAAAGTTGAAAGTGAACTTTTCAACTTTTTACTTTATCAACTTTTAACTTATAATTCCTCCGTTATCAATTACTTTTTCTGGTGAAACAAAAGCTAAGCTTCCTTCGTTGTCTTCTGCCATTAAAATCATTCCCTGAGATTCTATTCCTCTAATTTTACGAGGAGCCAAGTTAATTAAAACTGAAACTTGTTTTCCGATAATATCTTCAGGTTTGTAATGCTTAGCAATTCCAGAAACAATTGTTCTTTCATCAATTCCAGTGTCAACCGTCATTTTTAATAATTTATCTGCATCAGGATGTTTTTCTGCTGTTAAAATGGTACTTATTCTGATGTCCATTTTAGTAAATTCATCAAAAGTAATTTCGTCTTTCATTGGTTTTGCTTTTGGGTTGTTCCCTCCTTGAGGAGGGTGGTTCGAAGAACCGGGAGGTGTTTTACCCACCCCTAAATCCCCTCCAAGGAGGGGACTTCCTTTTAATTTCTCTATTTGTATTTCAATGGCATCATCTTCTATTTTTTGATACAACAATTCTGCCTTGTTAATTTGATGATTTTCTGGTAAAACCGTTAAATCATCACTGTTTAACATCTTCTTAAGTTTAGCGCTTGTGTTGGGTAAAAACGGAACAAAAATATCACTTAATGCATTACTCAATTGTAAGGCAATGTTCATAATTGTTTTTACAGTCTCTTCGTCTGTTTTAATCAGTTTCCAAGGTTCAGTATCTGCTAAATATTTGTTTCCTAAACGAGCCAAAGTCATTGCTTCGGTTTGTGCATCTCTAAATTTATAAGCTGCTAATAATTCATCAACTTTTAATTTTGTTGAATCAATTGCTGCTAAAATTGCTGCGTCATAATCAGATAAAACGCCTTGTGCAGGAACTTTACCATCATAATATTTGTGTGTTAAAACAACCGAACGATTTACAAAATTCCCTAAAATAGCAACTAACTCGCTGTTAACTCTTGTTTGATAATCTTTCCAAGTAAACTCACTATCTTTGCTTTCTGGAGCTATGGATGTTAAAACGTAACGTAATTCATCTTCTTTGTTCGGAAAGTCTTCTAAATACTCGTGCAACCAAACTGCCCAATTACGTGAAGTAGAAATTTTATCGCCTTCTAAATTTAAAAACTCGTTAGCAGGAACATTAGTAGGTAGAATAAAATCTCCATGTGATTTTAAGATAATTGGAAATATAATGGCGTGAAAAACAATGTTGTCTTTTCCAATAAAATGCACCAATTCGGTATCATTTTTTTTCCAGTAATCTTCCCAATTTTTATTATTGTCTTTTGCCCATTGTTTAGATGCCGAAATGTATCCAATAGGAGCATCAAACCAAACATACAATACTTTTCCTTCACCTCCCTCAACAGGTACTTTAATTCCCCAATCTAAATCTCTGGTTATTGATCTTGGCAATAAACCGTTATCAATCCAACTTTTACATTGTCCAATAACTTGTTTTCTCCAAGTTGCCGGATCGTGTTGTTGTGCACCATCTAATTTCCCTGTTTCTATCCATTCTTTTAACCATTTTTCGTGGTCGTTCATGGGTAAAAACCAGTGCGTAGTTTCTTTTAAAATTGGTACGTTTCCGCTAATGGTAGATTTTGGGTTTATTAATTCGGTAGGGCTTAAAGTCGAACCACATTTTTCACATTGGTCACCATAAGCACCATCAGAATCACATTTCGGGCAAGTACCAACAATATACCTGTCTGCTAAAAACTGGTTGTTTTCTTCATCATAAAATTGCTCAGTAGTTTGTTCTATAAAAGCACCTTTTTCGTGCATGTCTTTAAAAAACTCAGTAGCAGTTTCATGGTGTAATTTAGATGAAGTTCTGTGGTAAATATCAAAGTCAATTCCAAAATCGTTAAAGGCTTTTTCAATAATTGCATGGTTTTTATCTACAATTGCTTGAGGGGTTGTGCCTTCTTTTTTTGCTCTAAGTGTAATTGCAGCACCGTGCTCATCAGAACCACAAACAAAAAGTACGTCTTTTCCTTTGGCTTTTAAATATCTTGAATAAATATCAGCAGGCAAATAACAACCGGCAACATGTCCTAAATGTAAAGGACCGTTTGCGTAAGGTAGTGCTGCTGTAATTGTGTGTCTTTTTTTTTCGCTCATAACTGGTCTATATGTCATTTTAATCTTATTAAGAAATCTTGTTGAATGAAAAGATTTCCAGCTATTCCGATTGCTATTGGAAGAGCAATGACATTATTTTTTTGCAAAGTTACATTTACTATTTTGGTTCTGCTATCATTTTAGTGTAAAATGAGTTCGGTTGTGTTTAAAACCCAGTTAGGTTTATAATGAGTAAGCTTACCCTTATTTTTATTAGATCAATTTCAGTGAAGCTTACAGTTAGGGGTGGGTAAAAGAAAAATAGTATTTTAATGGCGTTTGAGTTGAAGTAGGATGATTTTATTGCTGCTTTATCAACTTAAAAAAATATAACTGATATGTATTATAACAATACCTTGTTGAAAATTGAATTTTTTAAAAGCGTTTTAATTCATTAGTCTAGCTATTTTTGGTACTATGAGAGTACATTTTATAGCAATAGGAGGAAGTGCAATGCACAATTTAGCAATAGCATTACACAAAAAAGGGTTTAACGTTACTGGTTCTGACGATGAAATTTTTGAACCTAGTAAAAGTAGAATTGCTAAACATGGTTTGTTGCCAGATAAATTTGGTTGGGATGAAGCTAGAATTACAACAGATTTAGATGCTGTAATTTTAGGGATGCATGCGCGAATTGATAATCCTGAATTGATAAAAGCCCAAGAGTTAGGTGTTAAAGTTTATTCTTATCCTGAATATATTTATGAGCAATCTAAAGATAAAATACGTGTAGTAATAGGAGGGAGCCACGGTAAAACATCTATTACTTCAATGGTTTTACATGTTTTAGGAAAATGCAATAAAAAGTTTGATTACATGGTTGGAGCTCAATTAGAAGGGTTTGATACCATGGTGCAAATAACCGATGCTAAGATTATTATTTTAGAAGGAGATGAGTATTTGTCTTCACCAATTGATAGAAGACCGAAGTTTCATTTGTATCATCCTAACATTGCTTTAATTAGTGGTATTGCTTGGGATCATATAAACGTTTTTCCCACTTTTGAAAACTATGTAGAACAGTTTTCGGAGTTTATTAAGATGGTAGAGAAAGACGGGAAATTGATTTATTGTAAGGCAGATCCTGAAGTAAATAGGATTGCGTTAACCACTTCTAATCCTGATATTGATAGAATAGGGTATCAAACACCAGAAAATGTAATTAATAATGGAGTGACTTCTGTTTTGGTGGAGGGGAATGAAATTCCACTAGAAATATTTGGAGATCATAACTTGCAAAACTTAGAAGGTGCCCGTTTAATTTGTAATGAATTAAAAATTAACGACAATCAGTTTTACGAAGCCATTCAAGATTTTAAAGGAGCATCGAAACGATTAGAATTAATTGCTAAAAATGACTCAACTGTAGTTTATAAAGATTTTGCGCATTCGCCATCAAAATTAAAAGCAACTACACAAGCCGTTAAAAAACAATATCCTGATAGGAAATTGATTGCTTGTATGGAATTGCACACCTTTAGTAGTTTAAATAAGGAGTTTTTACAAGAGTATAAAGACAGTATGACTACTGCTGATGAAGCTTATGTGTATTACAGCAATCACACAATTGAGCATAAAAAATTAGCGGCAATTACTCCAGAAGAAGTAAAAGCTGCTTTTTGTTCAGAAAATGTAACGATTTACAATGATTCTGATGAATTGTTTGGAATGCTTCAAGAAAAAAAATGGGATAAGAGTGTGTTACTTTTAATGAGTTCAGGAAACTTTGATGGTAAGAACTTAAATCAGTTTGGAGGTAGGTTAGTTAGGTAATAATATAAAAACCTGAGTTCGACATAAGAACTAGTTTTATAAAACAGCATAGTTAAAACATTATCAGCATGTTAGGGCTTGTCGAATTAATAATTTCAACCCTTTTTAT
>JBMYXB010000148.1:0-5208 GCA_049608005.1 Vicingaceae bacterium | reverse complement strand
GATGGAGCAGTTGTATTGTAAGCTCTTGCTAAACGAGTAATAGAATCTAATAAAATCACTACATCATGTCCACATTCAACCAAGCGTTTTCCTTTTTCTAAAACAAGGTTGGCTAATTTTACGTGTTTTTCTGCTGGCTCATCAAATGTAGAAGCAACTACTTCAGCATTTACGCTACGTGCCATATCTGTAACCTCTTCAGGTCTTTCATCAATCAATAAAATCAATAAATAAACCTCAGGATGGTTTTCTGCAATAGCATTGGCAACATCTTTTAATAAGGTTGTTTTACCTGTTTTTGGTTGTGCAACAATCATCCCTCTTTGTCCTTTACCAATAGGGGTAAACAAATCGATAATTCTGTTAGAAACACTAGGTTTTTTATCGCTAACTAAGTTTAATTTTTCGTTAGGAAAAACAGGTGTTAAATATTTAAAAGGAACTCTATCTCTTACAACATCAGGAGTTCTATTGTTAATAGAAACCACCTTAATTAGTGGGAAGTATTTTTCTCCAATTTTTGGAGGTCTTACACTTCCTCTAACTGTATCGCCAGTTTTTAATCCAAATAATTTTATTTGAGATTGAGATACATAAATATCATCAGGAGAATTTAAGTAATTGTAATCAGAAGAACGCAAAAA
The DNA here is from genome assembly GCA_049608005.1 of Vicingaceae bacterium. GTDB lineage: Bacteria > Bacteroidota > Bacteroidia > Flavobacteriales_E > Vicingaceae. Next base: position 4,564 of record JBMYXB010000148.1, on the reverse strand, counting down.
TCCGTAACCATCAGGCATAGTTTCTAAAACGCCTTCGCTAACAATAATTCCATCAAAATCATAACCATGGTCATCAGCTTTACTTTTGTTGTGGTTGTGCTGCGGTTTGTTATGTTGCGGTTTATTTTGATTAGGATTATTATGTTCTCTTTTATCATTCCCTTTGCTGTCATCTTTTTTATGAGCAGCAGGTCTTGGGTTAGGTTTTTCTTGTTTTTTTTCTGGAGATTTTGGTGCTACAGAAGAATTGTTTTCTGGTTTTGCAGCACTTGGTTTTGCTGTTTTTGGAGCAGGTTTTTTAGTAATTGTAGGTTTGTTTGGTGGAGTGTTCTCCGAAGTGTTTTCAGCAGGTTTAGCTGAACTTGTATCTGGAGCATCACTAAATAAGCTAGGCTTCTCCATTCTTTTTCTTTTTGGTTTAGCTGTAGCTCCAGTAGATGATCCTGCAGGAATCCTTTTTTTAGGGGTAGGTTTACTTTCTACTTTGGGTGGGTTAATTGCTTGTTGATCTAAAATTTGATAAACTAAATCTTCTTTTTTTAATTTATCGGTTTTTTTAATTTCTAAACCTTTGGCAATTTCTCTAAGCTCGCCTACTAACTTCTTGTTTAATTCAATAATGTCGTACATGTAATGGTATAATGTTTCTTAATATTTTTAATCGAGTCGATTTTTTAATTTTGATTACAAGGATTGTAATTCTGTTTTGTGAATGGTAATTTATTTTAATTAGCTCTTTATTTTTTTATTGAGCTTGAATGATTTAATAAGTGTAATTTATTGTTATGGTAATAACGTTATCAGGATACTGATAGTACAATAATACGAATAAAATTATTAATGATGATTTTATTTAATAAAGTTATTAGGAATGAATGTTAAAAAATAGCAAATAAAAGGAAGGTTTGAAATAAGGTAGGGGTAAGTAATTATTGAGGTATCTTAAAATCTGATTGCGACAAAAGATACCTCAATATTGCAATATAAATTATAACTGATGCACAAACAATCCACTTCTTAACTTAGGTTCAAACCAAGTTACTTTTGGTGGCATAATCATATCGTTATCAGAAATATCCATTAACTGTTGCATGCTTACTGCATTTAAGGCAAAGGCAACTTTCATTTCTCCAGAGTTTACTCGTTTTTCTAACTCTCCTAAACCTCTAATTCCGCCAACAAAATCAATTCTTTTGTCGGTTCTTAAATCAACAATATTTAATAATGGTTCTAATACTTGTTTCGATAAAATGGTAACATCCAACACTTCAACAGGATCGTTATCATTGTAAGTTCCAGATTTAGCAACTAACTTGTACCACTTGTTATCTAAATACATTCCAAAATGGTGTAAAGCATCCGGCTTGTATTGACCTTCAGTTTCTTCTACATCAAATTTTTCAGCAACTTTAGCAATAAAAGTAGCTTCATCCATTCCGTTTAAATCTTTGGCTACTCTGTTGTAATCAATAATTTTTAATTGATTGTCAGGAAAAAGAACTGCCATAAAGTAGTTGTATCTTCCACCATCAGTTGGGTTTCCGTTCGCTTCTTTTCTAAACTCTTCACCAACTAAAGCTCCTGCAGCAGTTCTATGATGACCATCTGCTACATAAATGCTTGGTACTTGTTTTTCAAACAATTCTTTTACAGCAGCCACTTTATCAGCATCATTAATTACCCATAAAGTGTGTTGTATGTCATCGCTTGTAATAATGTCATAAACTGGAGCATCATTTTTTACATTAGCAACCAACTCATCTATAGCATTAACATGAGGGTAAGCAAAAAATACAGGCTCGTAATTTAATTTACTGTAACGTACATGGTTTTTTCTGTCCTCTTCCTTGTCTGGTCGAGTAAGCTCATGCTTTTTAATCACATTATTAAAATAATCATCAATAGAACAACAACCCACTAAACCAGTTTGTTTGTGTCCGTTCATAATTATTTGGTAGGCATAAAAATTTTCGGTTTCATCCTGAACCATTAAACCACTATCAACTAATTTGTCAAAGTTTTCTTTTCCTTTTTTATAGATAGCAGGAGCATAAATATCTGCATCATCAGCAAACTCTAATTCAGGTTTTATAACTCTGTAAAAGCTGTTGGGGTTTCCTGCACATTTTTCTCTTGCTTCTTTAGCATTAAGTACATCATAAGGACGACTTGCTATTTCTTTAACGTTTTCTTTTTTTGGACGAAACGCTTTAAATGGTACTAATATTGACATATCTTTTATGTTTATTCAGTTAAAGGTTAGGAGTTGGAAGTCGGGAGTTGGAAGATTTCTTCTAACTTCACGCTTCTAGCTTCCTACTTTTTAAAATAATTAATTATCTGTGACGCTAATTCTTCTCCAATTCTATTTTGTGCTTCTAAAGTTGCAGCTCCTGTATGAGGCGTTAACGAAATATTAGAATGCTTTAATAAATCTTCTTTTGGAGTAGGCTCATTGGTGAAAACATCCAAAGCAGCATGGGCAACTTTACCATTATCTAAATTTGTAATTAAAGCAGCCTCATCAATAATACCACCACGAGCGGCATTGGCTATAATTACTCCATCTTTCATTTTTGCAAACTCTTCATTTCCAATTAAAGCTTTACCATCAGTTGGCATTGGCATGTGCATAGAAATAAAATCTGCTTGAGCTAACAAATCATTTAAAGAAATTGTTTGGATATTAACACTTACAGTTTGTGTGGCAACATTAACGTTAATAGTTGCGTTGGGTACAAAAGGATCGTAAGCAATAACATTCATTCCGCAACCTAATGCATAACTTGCTAAACTTTGTCCAATTCTACCAAAACCAATAATACCAATTGTAGAACCTCTTAATTCAACTCCTTTTCCGTACTTCTTTTTTAAGGTTTTAAAATCTGATGAACCAGATGCTGGCATTTGTCTGTTAGAATCGTACAAAGAACGTGCAGCACCAAAAAGATGTGCCATTACTTGTTCGGCAACAGATTGAGAAGATGCAGCAGGTGTATTAATTACTTTTAAACCTTTATTTCGGGCATATTCCACATCAATGTTGTCCATACCAACACCACCTCTACCAATTAATTTTAATCCCGGGCAAGCATCAATTAAATTTTCTCTAACCGTTGTTGCACTTCTTACTAAAAGACCAACATAATTGTTTTCGTTAATGGCATCAATTAAATCAGCTTGAGCTACAGTTTCAGTAATTACTTCGTAACCCGCTTTCTCTAAGTTTTCTTTTCCGATAGGAGCAATCCCATCGTTGGCTAATATTTTCATTTATTTTTAAAGTTTATAAGTTTAGCTGGTTATAGGTTTATTTGTTGGGTTAAGCTTATCATAACCACATAAACGAATAACCTTACAAACTATTTATTAAGTTTTTTCATTGTATCTACTAACACCTGAACACTTTCTAAAGGCATGGCATTGTAAATTGAAGCTCTATAACCGCCTACAGAACGGTGTCCGTTAATTCCGCTAATTCCAGCATCATTCCAAAGTTGATCAAATGCTGCTTTTTTACTTTCATCAGTTAACACAAATGTTACATTCATGTTACTTCTATCTTCTGTAGCAGCAGTTCCTTCAAATAATGGATTATTATCAATTTCGTTGTACAATAAATCTGCTTTTTCTTGATTTATTTTTTCTATCCATTCAACACCACCATTGGCTTTTAGCCATTCTAATGTTAACATAGAAACATAAATAGGATAAACTGGAGGCGTATTAAACATAGAACCTTTGTCTGCATGAACGCTTAAATCAAGCATGGTAGGAATTGTTCTTCCAGTTTTACCTAACAAACTATCTTTAACAATGTATAAAGTAGTTCCTGCAGGGCCTAAATTCTTTTGAGCTCCAGCATAAATCATAGCATAATCGCTTACTTTAATTTTTCTGCTAAAAATATCAGAAGACATATCCGCAATTAAAGGAATACGACTAACTGGTGTTTTTTTAATTTGAGTTCCAAAAATGGTATTGTTTGTTGTAATGTGTAAATAACAATCGTTAGTAGAAATAGGGTAAACTTTAGGAATGTAGTTGTAGTTTTTATCTTCAGAAGAAGCAACCATATTTAGTTTTCCTAATTTTTCTGCTTCTTGTAAAGCTTTTTTACTCCAAGCACCAGTGTTTAAATAGGCTCCAGATCCATCTTGTTTCATAAAATTGAAGATGGTATTTAAGAAACCTGTACTTGCACCGCCTTGCAAAAATAAAACAGAATATCCTTCAGGAACTTCTAAAAGCTCTTTAACTAAAGCAATTGCATTGTCCATTACGGCAACAAAATCTTTACTTCGGTGTGATATTTCTAAAATGGATAAACCTGAATTATTAAAGTTTTTTACAGCCTCAGATGCTTTATTAAGTACATCTTGGTTTAAAATGCTTGGCCCAGCACTAAAATTATGGACTTTTGACATGTAGTATGTTTTATATAAATTGTATTGTAAAAATAATATTTAAACTAAGGCGATAAGAAAAGTATGGTGTTTTATTTGATTGATTTTTTACTCAAACCTTACATTAGTTGAGGTGTTCTTATTTTTTGAGAAAACCC
>JBMYXB010000147.1:0-5269 GCA_049608005.1 Vicingaceae bacterium | reverse complement strand
AGACTGAAAATCCATGTGTCCCTGGTTCGATTCCTGGAGGCACCACTCACTAAAAGCCTTGTAAACATTGTTTACGAGGCTTTTTTAGTTTATAACACTTTTTAACTGAGTGGAGAGCTGGTTACTATCCGCACTCTTTATTATATCCAGCCCAATCTATAACTGGAGAATTCTTATGTTGTTCAACAACAGTTTTATTCAAACTCGCTACCATTTCTGTAAAGGAAACCCCATAAACTTCTGAAAAAGATGCAAATCCTTTCCTCCATAACTCTTCAATTTTTTTAACTCCGTACTTCTTCATCAAATATTCAACAATGTAAGCTGATTGGTGGTATGCAATCATATCATCTTGAGCATGGAAGCTGTTAGTCAAAGAATCAATTGGAAGCAACATTTCTTCGGTAAGAAAATAATTATATATTTCACCAGCAGTTATCTCATTACAATCATCTCCGGCATAAGTAGCCAAACCTTCATTCAACCAAATTAAATTTTCATGTGGATACCCCCATGTAGTCATAGTTATCATATGCATTATCTCGTGCTTAATTGGTGTTTTTACAATCCTATCCTCTGAGTCATTAGCAACAACATGTATTTCTTGAGTCCACATATTAGTCCAACCAGTGGCCGGATATCCTACGTACTTTTCCATCTCCTTCCTACTATTTAGAAATCTCATATTAATTGGGCTTGAATAATTTAACAACCCAATTAAAGCACAGTTCTCTTTTATAGATTGAGATGATTTTTCCACAAAGGATTCACGATTATCAAAAGCATGCCCTTCTACTGGAAATGTGAAATGGAGATTCCCTACTTGCTTTGTTACCTGCTGTTCTAACTGCCAGCCATCTCCATACTCTTCAACTACCTTTTCTTGACAGCTGAAAAATGAAACAATAATTATTAGCAAAAGCAATGTATTATATTTTTTCATAAATGCATCTTTTTTTTGATGCAAGATAGAATAAATAGAATTACTTCCGAGTTCATTTTACTAACTAGTAAGTTAAATAATGTTAATGGTTAGAATAGGAAACCAATATGGATTAAACCTAACATTATAGCATAAAAGTGGACTAATTGCCTTCTTATCAATATCTCCAAATTCCAATATTAACAATGTATTATATAATGATATTACTAAAAAATGGAAAACTAAAAACCCGTGTTTTTCTAACTCGACTCCTAGAGAAACCATGGTTCAAAACTTAATTTTGTAAATTTTGATTCTTTTGAGTTTATATTTCATAAATATAGCAAAATACAATCTAATACACTTATTTTAAATCTAATACCCATATTTCGAAACTTTTAATATTAAGATGTAGTACTATTAATCAGAAGCTTCCCAAACTAGTTTGAAAATGTTCGAAAGAACAACATTACAATTAAATTCTATTTGAATTTTACAGGCAATTTATTCTCTTAACTTAAATCTTACTATCATGAAAACTATATATACTATCTCAACAATAATCGCATTAATATTACCAAACTTAAACGTAAATGCTAACACACAAGAAACCTTTTTATATCATCCTACATTAAACAATAGCGAAATAATAAAAGAAAAAACTGTAAAAAAAGTTGCTAAAACCATTACAACAAAAGAAGTAAGCTATTTATTAGATGTAAAAAAATCAGGATTACAACATTATTACTCATTAGCAATACCTATTAACTCGATAGAAACTGTTGATTTAATTTTAGAAGAAATTGATGACGAACAAGTAATTGAAATTAGTGTTGACAATAAATTATATTCAATCGGTAAATACACTTCTTTTGAAAAGGTTATTGCAGCTAGAAAGCAATTTATTGAGAGTGAAATATTTGACGTATTTATAATGGCTCAAATCACTGACCAACGAATAGATGAGGATGACTCTAAACAATTAGCTCTTAGTATCCAAACTGTTGTAAATGAATTAGCCACCAAATAAACTAGTTATTCTTTGTGTACTTTTGTTGATTAATGAACAAGAGTACACGTAAAATAACTGATTGGCTTCCAACTACACAAAAAGAGGTTGACCAAAGAGGCTGGGACGAATTAGATGTTATCCTATTTAGCGGAGACGCCTATGTTGACCACCCATCTTTCGGTAGCGCTGTTATAGGCAGAATAATAGAAAGTATGGGGCTTAGAATAGCCATAGTACCTCAACCCAACTGGAAAGACGACCTAAGAGATTTTAAAAAACTAGGAACTCCCCGATTATTTTTTGGTGTAACAGCAGGATGTATGGACCCAATGATTAACCATTATACTGCTAATAAAAGATTGCGCTCTGATGATGCATATACCCCTGGAGGACAAAAAGGTTTTAGACCAGATTATGCTACTACTGTTTACTGTAATATTTTAAAAGATTTATTTCCTGAAACTCCAATTGTTATCGGAGGAATTGAAGCATCTTTAAGGAGAGTAACACATTATGATTATTGGTCTGATAAGTTGCGCCCGAGTATTTTAGAAAGCTCAAAAGCAGATTTACTAATTTATGGAATGGGTGAACAACCATTGCGTGAAGTGGTTTCCTTGCTTGAAAAAGGAATTCCATTTAGCTCCCTTAAAACTATAAAACAAACTGCTTTTTTACAAGACAACTCAATTGATCTTCCTAAAAATAAAAACTGGAAAGACTTACAGTTAGCTTCACATGAAGCTTGTTTAAAAGACAAAAAAACATTTGCTGCAAACTTTAAACATCTTGAGCAAGAATCTAATAAGCTTTTTGCTGATAGACTGATACAAGATGTTGGAAATAAAAAGTTAATAATTAATCCTCCTTACCGCACAATGACCGAAAAAGAGATAGACACCTCTTTTGACTTACCATACACCAGATTACCTCATCCAAAATATAAAAAGAGAGGGCCGATTCCAGCTTTTGAAATGATAAAATTTTCAATAAATATGCATCGTGGTTGCTTTGGAGGTTGTAGTTTTTGTACCATTTCTGCTCATCAAGGAAAATTTATTGCAAGTCGTTCTGAAAAATCAATCTTAAAAGAGGTTGACCAGGTAGCAAACATGGATGACTTTAAGGGTTATATTAGTGATTTAGGTGGTCCTTCGGCAAACATGTACAAAATGAAAGGTAAAATCCAATCTATTTGTGATAAATGCCAAGCTCCATCATGTATTTCTCCTGTTATTTGTAGTAATTTAGATACTACACACAAGCCATTAACTGAAATTTATAAGGCAGCTAGTAGCCATCCAAAAGTAAAAAAAGCTTTTATTGGTAGTGGAATTAGATATGATATGTTAGTTCCTGAGTTTAACAAAAAAGCAGACCCTAAAGACTTAGAAGAATACACTGAAGAAGTTATTAAAAACCATGTTTCTGGCAGATTAAAAGTTGCTCCAGAACATACCTCTGAACCTGTTTTAAAATTAATGAGAAAGCCTTCATTTAAGAATTTTCACTTATTTAAAAACACTTTTGATCGTATCAACAAAAAACTAAACCTCAATCAACAGCTTATACCCTACTTCATTTCGAGTCATCCTGCTTGTAAACTAGAAGATATGGCTAATCTTGCTGCTGAAACTAAAGACATGGGGTTTCAATTAGAACAAGTAAATGATTTTACACCAACCCCTATGACGGTTGCTACAATAATTTATTACTCTGGCTATCACCCTTACACACTAAAACCAGTTTTCACACCAAAAACAAAACAAGAAAAACAGGATCAAAGCCGATTCTTCTTTTGGTATAAAAAAGAAAATCATGGTTGGATTAGAAACACGCTAACAAATGTTGGAAGGAATGATATTTTAAACAAACTCCTTCCTCAAAAAAGAAAAGGTTCTAGAAATCCAAATAAAAAGCAACGTCATAAATAAGACAATTAATTTACCTGTCTTTCTTTTACTTTGTTCAATAATAACTACTACTCTAAAACAAGAATATGTCAACTGAAACAAACCTCTGGCACTTAGAAAATTTTAACCTTTTGAAAGCACTTTCATTGGTTGAAAAAATGAAAATGGCTAAAAAAATTAAGGATAGTAAGCTGAAGAAAAATGAATATATCTTTTTTCCAGAAGATCCATCATCATCGATCTTTTTTCTTAAAAAAGGGCGCGTAAAGTTGGGAACTTATTCTGAAGATGGAAAAGAAATAATAAAAACCATTTTGGGCCCTGGAGAAATTTTTGGTGAAATGAGCTTAATTGGAGAAGGCAAAAGAAAAGATTTTGCCATGGCACTTGATAATGATGTAACCATTTGTGCCATGAACATGACTGACATGGAAGAGATGATGGAAAAGAACTCTAGGCTAGGTATGAGAGTGACTAAACTAATCGGTTTTAGGTTACAAAAAACAGAACGAAGACTAGAGTCGTTAATTTTTAAAGATGCGAGAACTCGAATTATTGATTTTATAATTGATATGGGTAACGAAAATGGAAAAGCTATTGGTAAAGAGATCTTAGTTAAACACAATTTAACTCACATGGACATTGCCAACTTAACTGCCACTTCTCGCCAAACCGTAACTACGGTATTAAATGAGTTAAAAGAAAAAAACTTAATACACCTTGAACGTAATAAGTTTTTAATTAGAGATATTGAAGCGTTAAAATAATAACTATTTAGAATGGACAACTACACCCTTTTTGTAGATACCAATTGTACGAGCTGTAAAAAAATACAGCTATTTATTAATGAACATAACATTAATGTAAACACCATTAACATTGATGAAGAAGATTATGAACTTTCTTTTTCTTTAATGATTATCCCCGCACTAGTTCGCAACAATAAGCTTTTAGCTTACGGACCCGATATAACTCCTATCTTAGAAAAAATAAAAGCTTAAAAGCCAATTATTGTCTAAATTAAGACAACACATTTAGCTAAGATGTGTGAACTTTGGTTTATGAATTTAATAGAAATATCACAACAACTTTTAAGGGATTCTAAAAGCTCTAGTGACATTTCTTTATTGTTAAAAAAATTAGAGGTTATATCTCTAAATCAACTTCAAATTGAACTAAATAATGATGCTAAACGCAAAGCATTTTGGATAAATATTTACAATGCATTTGCAATTATTTACTTAAAACCTAACCCAAGCGTAATTCTTCACCCATTTAAAAGAAAACGATTTTTTAATGCTAAAAAAATACAACTTAGTGAATGTGTTTTTAGTTTAAATGATATTGAACATCAAATATTAAGAAAATCTAAAATATGGTGGAGCAAAGGTTATTTAAATAAACTTTTTATAAAACCTTGTT
>JBMYXB010000146.1:0-5295 GCA_049608005.1 Vicingaceae bacterium | reverse complement strand
CAGACTTTCAGTCTGCGAATTAAAACTATGGATTTTCAATCCATAGTGGTTTATTAAAAAGAAGGTTAATTTTTATCCTGATAAACGGAGGATTTAAGTATTAATAAATTATGTAATTTTATTATCTTTTAAAAGAAAGTTATGATAAAGACGCTTCCTGAGTTTTACTACCATCAATTAAATTCTAACCCAAAAGAAGATGCTTTTACACAAAAAGAAAACGGAAAATGGCACTCGTTATCAACTACAGATTTTATCAAAAAAGCAAGAGCATTAAGTACTGGATTAATTAATTTAGGTATTCAAAAAGGAGATAGAGTAGCAATAATTTCTAATAATAGAACCGAATGGCATTTATTAGATTTGGCTGTCCAGCAGTTAGGTGTTTTAAATGTGCCTTTATATCCTAATATAACTCCTAACGATTATCAATACATTTTAAATGATTGTGGAGCAAGGGCAGTTTTTGTTTCTTGTGATGAAATTTTAGCTAAAATCAATAATATAAAACATCAGTTACCTGTTTTAGAACATATTTATACTTTTAATAAAATTGAAGGGCAAAAGCATTATTCTACATTGTTAGCATCGCCAATTAAAGATAATGAAATTGATGCAGTAAAAAACGGACTAAATGAAAGCGATACAGCAACGTTAATTTACACATCAGGAACAACTGCCAACCCAAAAGGGGTAATGCTCTCACATCAAAATTTAGTAAGTAATGTGTTAGGATCGGCAGACAGATTACCGGTTACTGACAATCAGAGAGCAATAAGTTTTTTACCACTTTGTCATGTTTTTGAAAGAATGATAGATTATCTTTTTATTTATAAAAGTGTATCCATCTATTATGCCGAATCTATAGATGCGATAGCCGATAATTTAAAAGAAGTAAAACCACATATTTTTGCTACAGTACCTAGGTTGTTAGAGAAAGTTTACGATAAAATTATTGCTAAAGGAACGGATTTACCTTTTTTTAAAAGGGTATTATTCTTTTGGGCTGTGGAGTTAGGATTAAAATATGATCCTTTAATAAGTGGGGGGGCTTTTTATAGTTACAAACTACAAATAGCCAATAAATTAATTTTTAGTAAGTGGCGAGAAGCTTTAGGAGGTAGTGTAATGGCAATAGCATCTGGTGGTGCAGCTCTTCAACCTCGTTTAGCAAGCGTGTTTTTATCGGCACAAATACCAATATTAGAAGGGTATGGATTAACAGAAACTTCACCAGTGATTGCTGTAAATAGTAAATTATCTAAGGGTACTATGATAGGTACAGTGGGCATGCCGCTTAATAATTTAGAGGTTAAGATAGCGCCTGATGGTGAAATTTTGGTTAAAGGACCGAGTGTAATGAAAGGATATTTTAATCAGTTAGAATTAACCAAACAAGCATTTGATGCTGATGGGTATTTTAAAACAGGTGATATTGGAGAAATGGTTGATGGTTTGTATTTAAAAATTACAGATAGGAAAAAAGAAATTTTTAAAACTTCTGGAGGAAAATACATAGCACCACAAGTAATGGAAAATAAATTTAAAGAATCTCGTTTTATTGAGCAGATTATGATAGTTGGAGAAGGTGAAAAAATGCCTGCGGCAATTATACAACCCAATTTTGATTTTTTAAAAGAGTGGTGTAAACGTAAAGAAATAGCGTATTTAGGAAATAAAGAAACAGTTAATAATGAACGAATTGTAAATCGGTTTAAAAAAGAAATAAATTTATTTAATGCCAATTTTTCTAATTTTGAACAACTTAAACGTTTTGAATTGGTAGATGAAATTTGGGGCGTTACCACCGGAGAATTAACCCCAACATTAAAGTTGAAACGAAAAAATATCCTATCTAAATACAATCATCTTTACGCTAAAATTTATCGATAAGTAAAATTGAAGGAAGAAAATTGCGTACCTAGTGGGTTTTAACTTAAACAAAGTTAAATATGGTTGATATTTTTGATTTAAAATTCCTACAAGCCATTAATAGCGTTGTAGTTATAAGCTTTTCTTTACTAGTTCTTATATCGAACTCAGGTTTTAATTATATTTGCACCTTTAAAACAATTATATGAAAAAAATATTATTACCAGCAGCTATTCTCTTATTGCTAAGTTCATGTGGAGGAAATCAAGAACAAGAAACATTAAGTACAGATATTATTGATAATCCAATATCAGCAACAAATGCTGAAGGAGAGGAGGATAACTTGCCTTTTTTTGAATTTGTTGAAGAAGTAAAAGATTTTGGAGAAATTACTCAAGGAGAAATAGTATCAACAACATATCGATTTAGAAATGTTGGTAAAACAAATTTAATCATTTCTTCAGCTCAGGGTAGTTGTGGTTGTACAGTGCCTGAATGGCCAAAAGAGCCAATTTTACCAGGTGATGAAGGAGCTATTGAAGTAACTTTTGATTCTAACGGAAGGCAAGGAATGCAAAACAAAACGATAACATTAGTAGCTAACACAGTACCAAACACTAAAGTAATTGCTTTAAAAGGAACAGTTTTAGCCCCAAAAGCACAATAAAAATAATTAAATAAACAAAATGAAAGAATTAGGTATTTTATTACAAATTCCTGCAGAAACGGCAGATGGTGGACAAGGAATGATGACTCAAATAATGATGTTTGGAGCCATCTTTTTAGTGTTTTATCTTTTTATGATAAGACCACAAATGAAAAAACAAAAAGAAGCTAAAAAGTTTAAAGAAAGCTTAGTAAAAGGAGCTAAAGTGATAACTATTGGCGGAATTCACGGAAAAGTTACAGAAGTAAGTGATGAAACAGTGGTAATTGAGGTAGAAGGCGGTAATCGTTTAAAAATGGAAAAAGCAGCTATTGCTAAAGAGTTTGCGGTAGAAGAAATGGCAAAAAAATAAAATTACATTTTGCCTGAGCAATTAAATATACTGCACAAAATTATACGTAAAGCTTCCTCTAATAGGAAGCTTTACGTGTTTTTACTCTGTTTGAGTTTATCATTTTTATTTTGGATTTTAAACGCATTAAGCAAAACTTCAACAACCCAAGTTTTGTTTGATGTAAACTATGTAAATCAGCCCAAAGATAAAATTGTATTAAATAAATTACCACAACAAATAACCATTAAAATTAAAGGTTTAGGTTATGATTTGATTGCCTATAAATTACGCTTAAGAAGACCTGTAGTAAAGGTCGATTTGAGTAAAGTAAATGGTTTTAATACAAAAATGAGCAGTGCAACATTGCCCTCTTCATCTTTTGCAAATTACATAACCAACCAATTAGGAGATCGCATAGAAGTTAAAAATATTTATCCTGATTCTATTCGCTTTCTTTTTGATGAGAGGGCAGAAAAATTAGTTGAAATTATTCCTTTAACCCAACTAAAATTTAAGCAACAATATCGTTTACAAAGTAAAATAATTGTAAAACCAGCTGTAACTAAAGTTGTGGGGCCAGCATCTGTTTTAGATACCTTAAACAGGGTTTATACACAACAATTAAATTTAGTAGATTTATCAGAAACAACAACCCAAAGTATAGGTTTTAATAAAGGTTATGAGATTAAAAAAATATCTTTTAACCCTGATAAAGTGATACTCCATTTGCCAATAGAAAAGTTTACAGAATCATCAGTAATGGTAAAAATAACCCCAGTAAACGTGCCAGATAGCTTAGAAATTAAATCGATACCTAATGAGGTTGAACTTAAGTTTTTAATACCTTTAAGTAAAATTGTAAGCTTACAAAGAGCTACCTTTAGTGCTAAAATAGATTACAAGCAAATTAGCGATAACTTTAATCATAAATTAAAAGTTGAACTAACCGATTATCCCAGTTATATTGAATCGTTTACATTAAATCCTGCTAAAGTTGAGTACATTCTTAAAAAACGTAAATAAAAAACCATTGTTAGTTGGGTTAACTGGAGGTATTGGTTCAGGTAAATCTACCATTGCTAAAGTTTTTCAATCCTTAGGTGTTCCTATTTTTAATTCTGATTTAGAAGCGAAAAAAATAATTAATAATGATGTTGAGGTAATTAATTCAATTACTTCAGTTTTTGGAAATGTGTATCAAAATGGCGAGTTGGATAGGATAAAAATTGCAGAAGTTGTTTTTAATGATAAAGACGCATTAGAAAAGCTTAATAAAATTGTACATCCAAAAGTGGCAGAATATTTTGAGAAATGGATTTTAGAAAATTCTAACGCTTCTATTTTAATTAAAGAGGCAGCTATATTGATAGAGAGTGGGGCTTACAAACAGATGGATAAAATCATTTTAGCTACAGCTTCTGAGGATGTGAGAATTAAAAGGGTAATGAATAGAGATTCGGTTTCTAAACAAAAAGTTTTAGAGCGGATGAGCACTCAATTATCTGATAAAGAAAAACTTTCTTTTGCAGATTTTTCTATTGTTAATGATAATAAGGAAATGGTAATTACTCAGGTTTTGGAGGTTTATGAAAAACTAAATAATTAATTCGTTCCCTGTGAAAACCGAAATTCAGAGAATAGAAGCATATTTACAAATGGTGAGGAAAATCTTTTTATTAGCCTTAATTATTATTTTAAACCTTCTAGGTTCAAGCCTTTATTCTCAAAATGATTCTATTTTAAGCAATGCAATTTATGCAACAACTTATGGTGTAAAAAATGACAAACCTCTACTTGATAATGTTCAATTTGTTCTCAAATCAGAGGGGGAATTTTCTATTGAAGTAGAGAAGTTTATTGATGATGAAGGAAATCGATTTCGAGATGTATTTAATATATGGATGGTAAGATGTAATGGTAATTATTATTATCCTTTTTCAGTTTCTGGAGGAACAGGCAAAGAGTATATCCGAATTTTGAAAGAATATATAGGGAAACATTATTTAATGTTTTCGGTTGAAGTTGAACAAGTGGATGAAAAAAATAGGATTTTAAATAGCTCAGGAGTTGTAATTGGTATTGCTGCTGCTTCGTTAGTTTTTAGTAGCGGATCGGGTGTGCTCTTATATGTACCAGTAAAGGAAATTAAATTGGGTAAATATTGGGTTAAAAAGAATAATAAATGGGGTTATATTTATTTTATTGACACTGAAGAGTCTTTGAGTCCAAGAGCTAAAATTCTTAATAAAAGAAGGTTGAAGAAATTGTATCCGAAAGATAAAGAGTTGTCTAAGAGAATTGATAATAATGAAGTTTCGTTTGAAGAGGCTGTTGATTTGTTAGAAAAGCTAAATAATTAATTAGTTTCCCGAGACATCGGGGATCTAGTAAAAGAACAAGTCTTAATGAATAAATATTTTGT
>JBMYXB010000145.1:0-5430 GCA_049608005.1 Vicingaceae bacterium | reverse complement strand
GTTAAAATCCAAAATTACACTTTAACGAACTACGAGAGAAGGACTTTCCTAACCCAATTTTTGAAGCATTAAATATAGAGCGTGTTGGGGCTAGTGTTTTATCGGGTTAGTATTTAATTGAAATCTCTAAGTGCCCTCCAAGTCCTTCTGAAATAATTCGTTGAAGAGTTGAAAATCGAATATCTTTTAAATCTTTTTCCAGTTTTGAAATATATGACTTGTTAGTTCCAGCAAGTTCTGCCAATTGTTCTTGGGTTAGTCCTTTGTCCTTTCTTGCTTGTTGAATTAATACACCAAGTTTAAACCCTTCGTATTCGCTCTCAAAATTCTCTCTTTCTTTAGAGCCTACAGTTCCAAATTTTTCGGTAATAAATTGGTCTAAGCTTTTCATGTCCTTTTTATTTGTTTTCATAATATTCAGCTTTAATTATTTCTGCTTTTTCAATTTCTTTTTTCGGTGTTTTCTGAGATTTTTTTTGAAAACCATGACCAACTACTATAATATTGTCATAATCAAAAAAGCAAAATATTCTATAAATATTTGTCCCAACTTGAACTCTAATTTCATAAAGTCCTGAAGTGTTAGAAAGGTGCTTAAAATAAGTATCTGGAATGCGTTCTAATTCCTGAATTACCTTAAGAGTCCAAACAATCTTTTTCTGAACTTTTATAACTTGCTTATTATAGAATTCATCAAAGTGATTATTGTAAAAATAGAGCTTTCGTTTTTTCTCCATATTGCAAATATAGTCAAAGTAGTCCAGTTAGACTACTTTTGAATCAAGTTTTCGGTGCATTAGCCCCAACGTTATTCTATGTTTAGTACGGTTTCGAAAGTTAGGAACTTTCGGTTACTCACGAACCCAGTTAACGTGCAATTTTTGTTTTAGTTTTTACTAAAATCCAAAATTACACTTTAACAGACTTACGAGTGATGGTTTTTGAATAAATCACGCTCTAAGTATTAGATATAGAACGTGTTAGGTGCTGGCTTTTCTTTCGGGAATTGGAGAGAAAGCTTTTTTGTATTTGTGAGGTACGAGTAAATACAAATATGCTTGAACGGCTGCTTTCATCTTTACATTTCGCTAATCAATTCCTTTGCTTTGTCTAATGTATATGCTCCATCAACGTTTTTCTTGTCAAAAATCATAAAATAGGAAAAGTCGTGCCCCGCTTGTTTTTCCCATTCGTTTCCAAGTCTGCATTTTCCTTCACTGTCAGAACCATCCAAATGGTCTCCTTTGGTTTCTATCAAAATTGTTTTTCCGGATTTAGTTCTTAAAATAAAATCAGGGTAGTGATTGGCTTTAAATCCGTTGATGAAGAATCCTTTTCCACGTTCTAGATTTCGGTGCCAAAAATCAACATTTGAAGAAGTGCCTATTTCCATAATTACTCTTTCCTCAAAGTTATTCATTGATGCTTCTCTTTCGTACAAAGAGTTCCCAATTGATGAACCAAGTTTCCCTGGAACGATTTCAGTTCTTAAGTTCCAATTTGGCTTGGTATCAATTTTTTTAGACTTAATTAAGTCCATAAAACGACCTTCTGCATAAGTGTCTGCCAACAATCTAATTTTAGCTTTTATTTTGTCCGTATAACTCCATTTTCTCGCCAAAATATCGCGCAGTTGCTCGGTGTTCATTCCCTTCAAAATTCTACCGATGTAAACTTTTATTTCTTGGTCAGGAATAGGATACATATTGCCAACAATCTGCATTATCTGGTGAGTAATGTCTGTAATTTGATTGTCTTTTGGCTTTGCTAAAATGTATTCTGCAATTGGGTCTTTAACTACGTTGTCTTCAATTTTTGTGAATGATGGGCGATATTCATCTTTCTTGGACTGTTCTAAATCTACTTTATATAAATCAGATGAAATTTGGTCAAAATCAATCTTAATATCTTCATCAGATAACTTAAAATCTTTTAATAAAGATTCTCGGTTTAATAATTCCTCCTCTGTTCCAAAAATATCACTGGCAGTAACTTTTATAAAGAATTGAGGAAATTCAATTTGCTCAATAAATTCCTTATTCGCTTCTTTTACTTTGTAGCGCTTTACTTTATCTCCCATTTCTTGAAATATGTTTTCATCTACAGGTTGTTTTTCTTGTTCCTGTATTTGTTGTTCTAATTCCTTGCTTTGCTCTTCTGCCATTACTTCAATTTCAGTAATTACATCTGTTGTTTCAATTTCTTCTTCAGTTGCATTTGGGTTAAATGAAACACGGCTTTTATCAATGATGTCTTCTTGTGATTCTGTTTGTTGCTCTGGGAATAAAAAAGATTCTACAGGGTCAACTGTTAATATTTCTTTATCGGATTCTGTCATTTTATCGACTTTACGATAATCTTTTTCGCTAAAACCAGAAGATTGTAAGCCTTTAACTATGTTTTGTAGTGTTTCGTTAAATTTTACAGAAGCTGTTAAAACGTAAGAAAGGTTTAATTGAAATGCTTTATGTTTTTGAACGTATGGTTGACGTAGTACTCGTCCTAAAATCTGTTCAACATCTACTGCACTAGATTTATCTGCTAATGATGCTAAGATGTAGGCAAATGGACAATCCCAACCTTCTTTTAGGGCGTTTATAGTAATAATGTAGCGTACCTCACAATCTTTACCCATTAAATCAACACCTTTTAACTCATCAATGTTGGCAGTTTTTATTTTGATTTGGTTTTCGGGAATGCCTAAACCTAAAAGTTGTTCTTTTAATTTTTCAAAGGTTGTGTTATCATTTTTAGTTTTTGGTTGTGCTTGAAAAAGCACAATCGGACGAATATACTTTCCTCCCTCAGCTTCTTCCTTTTTTGCAAGATTTTCTAACTTACGTTGTAAGTGCAGAGCATTATTTATCACTTCTGTTTTATCGTGATTATTGTACACAATTACAGGAAGTTTTACCATATGTTCCTTTTTCAATTCTATAGCAGGAACTAAACTTACAATATTGCTATTTTCTTTTGGTGTAGCTGTTAAGTCTAATATGAAAGATGGGTTTAGGTTTTTAAGCATATCTACACTCAAATCACTTTCTGCATTATGGCTTTCATCAACTACCAAAACAGGATTTAAACTCCTAATTACATTTATCAAAGCAGTATCATCAACTCCTTCTAAAATGTGTTCTCCGCTTTTGTAATGAGAAGCAAAAGATTCTAATTGACCATTTTCTTGATATACTTTTCTATCCTCTTTGTTTTTTGCTCTTAAACTGGCAAAATTCATTACAATTATGCTCAACTGGTCTTTTACTACCGTTGGATTAAAGTTTGAACCTTGCAGCAAATCTTGTTTTTGGTAAATTTCAACTCTATGGTTAAATAATGTATTTAGTTTTTGCCTGTAAGGGTGTTCTGGATTAGAAAGTGCATTTACAGTTTGTTGCAATAAATTACTCCAAGGAACTAGCCAAATAACAGTTTTAGGTTTTGTTGAATCGTAAGCTGAAAAAATAGAATGTAAGGCATTTACGGCAACAAATGTTTTTCCGCCAGCAGTTGGTACTTTTATACAAACATGAGCAGCATTTGGAACCGTGTTCTTATACGGTTGCATTCCCGTATTATCTAATGGGTTATATGGTCCAATTTTATCTTCCCAATATTGGTTAAATGCTTTTGGTAAGTTTTTCTGCTCTTGAACATAGTCCAAATATTCTTCCAAATTTTCTATTACTTTCTGTTGGTAGCTTTTTAATTCCATTTTCGTATTCTATTCTTCGTTTGTGCACGTTGTTTTTTCGTGCACAAGAAAGGGTTGTTTTTTGTGCACGTTATTTTTTCATATACAGAAAACTGTATTTTTTTGTGCACGTTATCTATTTTTTAATAATTCCAATAATGGTTTATTTATGTAATAATTACTCTTGCCTATTTTAAATTTTAATAACATATCGGCATCTGCTAAATCATTCAAATAGGAAGCAGCAGTATTACGATGTACCTTTAGTTCTCTTTCTAAAAAATCGATTTTTGTGTACGGATGTTTAAAAAGGATATTAATTAAATCATGACTGTAAAACGAGAAATTACTTCTAATATCTGTTTTATATTTATCCATTAACTTCTTAATGTTGTTTACCACCACAATTGTTTCTTTGGCTGTTTGCTCAACACCTGTAAGCATCCAAACAATCCATTCTTCCCAAGAACCTTCTGTTCTTATTTCTTGTAACAAACGGTAATAATCACTTTTGTTTTTAATGATAAAACTACTTAGGTACAATACAGGAATATCTAATAAGCCTTGTTGCACCAAATAGAGAATGTTTAGTAAACGTCCAGTTCTACCATTACCATCATAAAAAGGATGAATACTCTCAAATTGATAATGAATAATTGGCATCTTTATTAAACTATCAATATCGTGAAATTCTGGAACGTTAAAATATTTTTCTAAGTTGTTTAGTAGCGTAACAATTTCAGTATGGTCTTGAGGAGGCGTGTAAACAACTTCTTGTGTTTTTGGATTTTTTAAAACTGTTCCTGGTAATTTCCGAATAGGAGAGGACGGAGCAATGATAGCTTGAATACGTTGAATATCATTATTACTTAAAAAACCTTTCGTTTTTATAATTTCTAACCCTGTTTTTAACGCAGAGGCATAGTTTAAAGCTTCTTTTGCTGTAATAGATGCTATTGTTTCGTCAATAGATGCTTGGTATACTTCATCATCTGTGGTAACAATATTCTCTATCTCATTACTATCTTTTGCCTCTTGTAATACAAGAGTGTCAATTAATATTTGCGAGTTTGGAATTTTAGAAATTTCGCCTTTCAATTGCCCCAAGGCTCTTGATGCTCCATTCAATGCTTTTAGAATAGCTACCGATTCACAATCTATACTTGGTGGTAAATGAGGTAATTTATTATTTTCCATAATCTGCTATTTTAAAACCGTGTAATGTCTCGTGGTATCTTTTTAAAGATGATGTTTTTCTTAGCCATAAACTCTTTGGGTAATAAACAATTGTCAGCATAAATTACATATTGTTCTCCTTTGGTTTTTATGAGTTCCAAAGCGTCAAAATCTAAGGTAGTTAAACGGTCTTTTTCGTAAATGAAATAATAAACAGTTTCCTCTTTTACACCCAATTCATAATTGTTAGTTTCTAATGCGTTGCTGTAAGAAGTTCGGGTTTCTGAAAACCAAATGTATTCTCGTATTTTTTCTATACCAACTTGCTCATTTAGGTTCTCTTTTTCATCAAAAAGAGGTAAGCCCAATTCGTAAAAGTCAAATGCTCCGCCTGTGCCTTCAACTGCTTTTTTGTCTTCTCCATAACCATTAGCAACACGCTTTACTCTTTCGGCAGTTATGTCATTGGCATACTCTTCCATTTCTATTAAAATGAATTTCCTGTTACCACCGTCTTGTTTGTTTAAGTTTAAAACTGCATGGGCGGTAGTGCCTGAGCC
>JBMYXB010000144.1:0-5448 GCA_049608005.1 Vicingaceae bacterium | reverse complement strand
AATGCCGTAATTTTTAAGCTCGTAATATTTTTTCTTTTATAGCTTTTTGCACAGCTTCCATTTTATTGTGGACTTGTAGCTTTTTGTAAATGTTTTCGATGTGTTTACGAACTGTTGCAGGGCTTATAGCTAATTCTACTGCAATAGAGTTGTAGGTTAACCCTTTTGCATAAAAGCTTAAAACTTCTTTTTCTCTATTGGATATGGTTTTTTTTGCCCTCATTCAACTATTAGTAATAATTCTAATTATCAAAGTTGAATTATATGTTTGGCAATATCAATACGACAAATGTCTTATATTTAAAACAAAAAAAGGCGCTAACTATATAGCACCTTTTTAAGTTTTATGAAAGCGTAATCTAATTTTATTTTAAAACTAATTTTTGGGTAACAATACCTTCTTTAAACCTAGTATTGATTAAATAAATGCCTTTGGGCAAATAATTTAAGTTAGTGTTAAAGTTCTTTTGCATTACTTTTTCTTGAAAAACTGATTGCCCCATTAAATTTAAAATATCAATGTTTTCGATCATAGTGTTTGCTTTTACATTAACAATTCCAAAACTAGGATTTGGGTAAAGCGTTAAACTTGTTTTATATAATAAATGTTCATTAATTCCAGTGGTATTTTTAGCAACATCTGTAATTATATTTGAAGGGGCAGAAAGCATATCATATTTATAAGCATAAGCAGTAACATCATAAGAAGTTCCAACATATAAATAATTTACAGAAGAATTAGTAATGTTTTCTCCGATTTTCTTTTCTCCTAAAATATTACCACCAGAGCTATATGAATGTATTAATGCAAAGCCATGTTCATCATTTGAATTATCTGTCCATCCCATATTAAAACTTCCAAATCCTCCACTATAACCAAAACTGTTAATTTGTAGGTTAGAAGGTGCATTAACTGATATTAATGAAATATCTCCTAACTTAGCAATAAACCCATCACTATAAAGACTATTGCCTGCATGAGTAACAGAATCTGTTAAAGAATATTTATAATTTTTATGAAATGCCCCGGCAATATAAATACTTCCTGTACTTGTTTGTAAAAACTCTTCAATTTCTGTTGAAAATGCATTAGGCCTAGCAGTTAACCAATTTCCAGTATCATCAATTTTTGCGAAGAAATTGTTTTTTGAACCTCCATCATCAATGTTTTCATTAAAAGTATAAATCCATAAACTGTCATTTGCGTTTTCAAAAAGACCCGTATGATATGTTTCACCATATACAGTAATTACATTATTAAAGTTAGTTAATGTTCTAACATGACCAGAACCATGATTACCAGTGACTTTTGCCCATTGTGGGATGCCTGAAGGACTATATTTTGCAACAAAACCTGAGCGAATTACAAAAGTTGGACTAACATCCCAAGGTCGAGGTACAATAGTGAAAGTTCCAAAGTCCATTGTTGACTGGCTTATACTTCCTTGATTATTACTTTTTCCGAACCATCCACCTATATAGATATTATCATTATCATCTTGAACAACTGTTTTAGCTTCGCCTCCATTATAACTAGTAGGCGTTTGCAAAAATAAAGGATTCCCATTAGCTGAATCTAACTTTACTAAAAATGGGTTAGTATAACCTGTTGATCCGCCATTAAACGAACCAAATTGTGCACTTGAAGGACAATCTCCAACAGCTAAAACATGTCCATCATTTGCTATTTCTAAATCATAAGTAAAACCCGAAAAGTTTTGAAACCACTTTTGATTTAAATTTGCGTCAAATTTAAAATGATAAATTCCTCCTCCACTTGCAATAGTTGTTGCTCCATCGTTTAAAGAGCCATTAAAATGTCCAGTAATGTACACGTTGTTATTTTGATCTACAGCCATATCTTGTAACCCAAAAACAGAATTAGTACACTCATATTCAACATGATCTAAAAGGCTTCCGCTTAAATCATATTTAAAAATGTAAATGGATGGATCTGGTATAGAAACCCCATCTAAAATAGCAGGTTGTTCAGTTCTTCCGGCTACAAAAAAAGTATTATTAACCCCTACTTTTATACTACTAACTCCATGCTGAGCTAAATAATCAAACTCTTTACTCCAAATTACTAACCCATTACTATCTGTTTTGGCTAAAAACCCATGATAAGTAAAGTCACCTAATACAGAATCACCATTATTAAAATAAGTTGTGCCATTTAACGATTTTCCAGCAATATACAAGTTAGTGTTATCATCCTCGTCCATACAATTAATAATTTCATCATTTGTACTATAGGCTACATTGTTAATCCAAGCAAAAGTTGGATTTTGAGCCATTAATGAACTTATTCCTAAAGTTGCTGCTAATAAAATTGTAAATTTTTTCATTGTTTTAAGTTTTTATTATTTGGTTTAGTAAAACTCAGAAAAACTAAGTGACAGGGCAATACGGTATTTACCGTATTTTAGTAAGTGATGTGTCGTAATTATATTAAATAATGTAGATTTGAGTAATTAAACACTAATCAATGAAAACTTATATCCTCTTTTTTTTACTTTTTTTTAGTCAATTTTTAAGAGCCCAAACCAAGGCTGATTCAGTATTGTTGAAACAAAAAACAGATGAAGCTTATGATGCATTGTATAGTAATTTAGATTCTGCCAGAATTCTAGCACAGAAAGCGGTTAAACTCGCTCAAGAGAGAGGTAATTTTTATTATGAAATGGATGCTTTTATGGCTGTAGCATACTCCTATTATTATAATTACGAATTTAAAAAAGCATTAAAATTATTTAAAGAAGGCGAACAAAAAACAATTTCTAAAAAAGATACTCTAGTTCAATCAAAGTTTTTGAATGCTATAGCTATGTGTTATGATCAGATGGCTGATTATAAAGCTTCAGCAAATTATTATACTAAAGCATCTAAAATTGATAGATATTATAAAGATTCTGTAGGAATGCCCATAAGTTTAGGAAATTTAGCTATTGTATATAGTAAAATGGGGAAAATGGACTCCGCTATTTTGTTACAAAAAGAAGCGTTGATTATTCGAGAAAAATTAAAAAGTGTTAAAATTCATAACAACTATAATAATTTAGGAACTTATTATCATCAATTAGGAAGGTATGATTTAGCAATTGAGAATTATTTAAAAGCAGCAAAAGTTAGAAAAGAAGAAAAATTGTTTGAATTAGAAGCAGCTACTTATGCTAATCTTTCTTCTTTATTTACGGATTTAAACGACCATAAAAATAGTGTTCTTTATGGAGAGAAAAGCGAAGCTATATTTGTTAGAGAAGGACTTGAAAATGAACTCGGTCAATTATATTCTATCTTAGGAGTAGAATGTTTTAGAATAAAAGATTATCAACAAGCTGAGAGTTATTTTAATAAAGCATTAGAAAAACATAATAATGTAGGCGATGAATCTTTAAAGTCTATTGATTTACACAACCTAGCAACGGTATATGATGAGCAAAATAAATTACAAAAAGCTTACAGTTTTTATAGTGAAGCTTTAGTACTTAAGAATAAATTAGAAAAAAGAGGAAGTGCGGTAGCAACAATTATCAACTTAGGAAATGTTTTAAGTAGGTTAAATAAGAATGATTCTGCACAAATAATGTTGTTAAAGGGCTACAATTTAGCTGTTAAATATAATAGACTTAAAGAACAAAGAGGAGCATTAGAAAAATTATCTAAACATTATGAAAAGGTAGGTAATTACCTAAAATCTTTAAACTATAGAACAAAAGAAAGCTATATAAAAGATTCTATTTTTAGTGAAGATTATACAGATAAAATAAACCAATTATACATTGCTTTTGAGACTGCTCAAACTAAAAATGACTTATTAAACGAGCAGTTGAAAACAGATAAATTAGAAACTCAAAAAGCTCAAGCAGATTTAAAAGTTTCTACCAGAAATAATCAACTTATTATTGTTGGCAGTTTGGTTTTTATTTTATTGTTAGTTGGAGGGTTCTTATTTTATCGCACTAAACAAAAACAAAAAAATGTATTCGCTCAAATTCGTATTGAAGAACAACAAAAAGGACTTTCAGCAATTATACAAGCACAAGAAGATGAACGAAAACGAATTGCTAAAGATTTACATGATGGTATTGTGCAGCAGTTAGGAGGGTTAAAACTAGGACTTCAGAAAGTGTTTAGCGGAAAAGAAAACGAGGAAACCAATAAAATTGTTAAAATTTTAGATGGTTCGGCTCAAGAGTTAAGAGAATTATCTCATAAAATGATGCCTCGTTCTTTAGGAGAGTTGGGGTTGTTGCCTGCATTAGAAGATATGCTAGACAATAGTTTGGGCAACTCAGCAATATCTTATCAGTTTGAACACTTTGGAATAAACTCTCGTTTTAAAGAGAATATAGAAATTGCTATTTACCGAATTGCACAAGAATTAGTAAATAATGTAATAAAGCATAGTAGTGCTACTAAAGTTAATGTTCAACTTTTTAAAACAGGCAATGATGTAATGCTTATAGTTGAAGATAATGGAAAAGGTATAGATGGAGAAAAAAAAGAGGGCATAGGTTTAATGAATATTACTAGTAGGTTAGACACTATAAACGGAAAAGTTAACTTTGAACCAAGCCATGAAAGTGGTACATTAGCTACTGTTAAAATTCCAGTTTAAAAATGATAAACATAATACTTGCTGACGACCACCAATTAATTATAGATGGAATTTCTAATTTATTAGAAAATGAATTGGAAATTAATATTGTTGCTACCTGTAATAACGGGGTTGAGGTACTTGAACAGCTTCCAAAGCACAAAGTAGATTTGTTATTACTTGATTTGGATATGCCAGAAATGAATGGCTTGCAATGTGCAGAAGAAGTTCAGCAAAGATTCTCAGAAGTGAAGATTGCAATATTAACGATGCATCAAGAAAAAGCATTAATTCAAAAATTTATTGAATTTGGAGTTAAAGGTTATTTTTTAAAAACCATACAAAAAGATGAACTGGTACACGCTATAAAATCTATTGCAAAAGGAGGGGAATATTTTCCATCTGATGTAACCAAAGCACTTTTGCAAAAACAAAAGATAACACCAAACGTTACTCAAAGCCCTTTAATTTCAGAATTAACTGAACGAGAAATTGAAATAATAAGAGCAGTTTCTCAAGGGTTATCAAACAAAGAAATTGCAGAGAAATTATTTATTAGCCCACGTACAGCTGACACACACAGAACCAACATTATGCGAAAACTCGATTTGCATAATGTGGCAGAAATGGTTCGTTTTGCTTTCCAAAACAAGTTGGTAGATTAAAAAGCTTACAAAATAAAAAGACCTCTCACATTAATTTGCGAGAGGTCTTTTACTTTTAAAACTAAACTAACTATTGCTTTACTATTTTTTGTAAGATCGTTTAAGCTTACAAAATATTATGTTTCATGGCTTTTTGCACAGCCTCCATTTTATTGTGAACATGTAGCTTTTTGTATATGTTTT
>JBMYXB010000143.1:0-5465 GCA_049608005.1 Vicingaceae bacterium | reverse complement strand
TAATTATGATTCCGCCTTACTGTATAAAAGAGGAGGATCTAAATTATATTTATGAGCAAATGGAAAGCTTTTTGGAGCTGTAGTTTAATCTTTGGATTTTGATCTTTAGAGGTTTATTTCAGAATTATTTTACTCGTATAAGTAGCATTGTTATTGCTTGATACTGAAATGATATAAGTTCCTGATTTCCATTTTTCAGTATTTATTTTCTTTTTATTTTTAAAAGTAGTTTGGTGAATTAACTTGCCAGTTAACGAATATATTTCTACAGAATTATTGAATGATTTTTTTGAAGAAGAGTTTTCAATCCAAATAAAATTATCTGCCGGATTAGGATATACTTTTATATTTTGCTCAAAATCAGTTTGTGTTTCTAGTCCTACTGTTATGCCGCCATTAGCATAGGTATATTCACCCAGTAAAACGCTATCTAAAACAACCCATCCAAATGCCAAAGTAGGGCTAAGAGTGGTTTTAGTATAGTAAGGGTATTCTTGCCAATCGGCAGATGGGTTTTCTCTGTAAAGAAGTAGTAAGCTATCTCCATTAACAGGTACTAAGTCTAAATCAAGATATCCGTTAGAAAGTCTTCCATCAAACTCTAGTTTCATTGTAGCACTAAAATTAGCAGGTAAAATTCCATCAACACTCCAATACCTACTTTCCGAAATTCTATAATTGTTGATGTTATTTTTTATAGAATCTGGAGCGACCCAATGGTGTTCTATTTGTAAAAGAGCCGAATCGGTAACTGAATTAATAGTTAGATTTTTAACCAGCGACATAGAATTAAGAGTGCTATGAGAGCCTGTATTTTTAATAATAAGTTGATTGTCTGTACGTGCTTGGTTTAATTTATTTCCTTCATTTAAAATATAAAGAGTTGGGTTAAAAGGAAGGGTTACATTGGCTAAAGAATATTGATCAGAGGCAGAAATATTTGTTGTAAACTGGTTCCAATTGTCATCATAAAAAGTAATTTCTAAAGGAGTTCCAGCATGAAAATTTGTAGCACCTCTTAATTTTTGTTGAATGTAAATTTCTACATCAAAATCGGTTCCATTAGTTGTGGTTAATACAGAATCTATATCAAAATGAGAAAACCCAGGAGAAAATACCCAGTCATTAAAAAAGTTTGTCATATCAATGCCTGTAGCAGAAGTTAGTTCATCTCTAAATTGTGAAGCATTAATGTTTTTGAATTGATAGTTGTCTGTAATTGATTTTAATCCAACAAAAAATAAAGAATCACCTAAATAGGCTCTCATATTATGAGCAACTAAAGCTCCTTTTTGATAAGTATGTTCTCCATAAGTGTATTCGTGAGGTACACCAGAAATTGCTCTAAACCCACCTTCGTTTAAATGTGTTTTTTGAATAACATATTTGTTGTTTTTTTTAATTTCAACTAATGAGGTAGGGTAATCATAAACTTTTTCTAAAAATAAATGTTCAGAATAAACAGCCATACCTTCGTTAATCCACATGTCTTCTGCGGTTTCGCAAGTTACCAAATCTCCCCACCAATGATGAGCAAATTCGTGAGCCATTAAGGTTTCGTTAGCTAAATTTCCATTAACAGCATATTGCGGGTAGGCAATATTGGTTGCGTGTTCCATGGCACCTCCAGAAAAAGGAACAATAGAATAGCCTACTTTGTTCCATAAAAAAGGACCATACCCTAATTCGTAAGCATCAAAAGCACCGTTTAAGTTAATAAAAGAGTTTTTCATATTTGTTGTGTCTGATGCTGAAGAAACAAGTTCTACAGGCACAGGGCCATTTATGCCGTTAAAAGTTTGATGAACAGTAGCATAATTTGATACTGCAATACATGCTAGGTAGGTTGGAATTTCTTCGTTTAAAACCCATTTTCTACTT
Organism: Vicingaceae bacterium; assembly: GCA_049608005.1. GTDB lineage: Bacteria > Bacteroidota > Bacteroidia > Flavobacteriales_E > Vicingaceae. The sequence goes on along the minus strand of JBMYXB010000143.1, from coordinate 3,584 downwards.
ATAGTATCTCCAGATAAAATGGTTTCGCTAATTAACTCACCATTACAATGTGCTTTTTTTCCGTTTCCGGTGATAATGTTAAACTCGTAAGAAGATTTTTCTACAAAATTATCAAAACAAGGAAACCAAACTCTGCCATATACATGAGGATTATCATCAAATCCTACCCCTAAATTAAAGGCATAATTACCACTAAAATAAAAGCCTCCCCAACCAGAAGGGTCAGTTTGAGGATTGCCATAATAGTAAACAATTACATCAGCAGTATCGTTTTGGTTTAAGGTGTTAGGAAGTGATATTTTTAATAATGTATCGTTATGTGTAAAAGATAAAATGTTTCCGTTAGCAACTACAGAATCTACATTTAAACCTTGTAAATCTAAATCAATAGTGTTTACAGCATTAATTTTTGGAGTAAATGTTACTTTGCAATTGCCTTTAATTTGTTCTCCAGAAAAGTTGGTAATATCTAAGTTAATTTGATAGTTAAGAATGTCAATTGTATCGCTTCTACTGTTTAAAGCTTTTTTATTGGTTTGAGCTTTACAAATAACAGTAAATAAAACACTTATTAAAATTAGTATCGTATTTTTCATAGGGTATCGTATAAAAAATAAAGGTACTTAAATCTTAAGTTAGATCTAAGAATTGATAAAGTAAATTTTGTAATCAAAACATTATCAGTGAGTTGTCGTTGTTTTTTTGAATCAATAATTATCACAATGTTTAAGTTAAGCATTAGCAAACAGGCAATTACCTTTCTTAATTTCTATAAGTGTACTAATTACTAACCTGAGTTCGATATAAGATTTATTGATAAAATTCAATAAATATGTGAGGTTCGACTTATAATTTTAGATAACTAGCGGGCTAGTTACCTAAAATTTAAGGAAGAAAATTGCGTATTTATGGGGTTTTAGCTTAAACATTAAATAAAAAGAGTTGAAATTATTAATCCGACAAGCCCTAACATGTTGATAATGTTTTGGCTATGCTATTTTGTGAAACTAGTTCTTATGTCGAACTCAGGTTACTAGTGTGTTGTTTCCTTAAACTGAATTAACTATTTCGCGATGCAGGCTTTCGGATTGCTAGTTTAAAAAAACTATGAATTTTCAATCTATTAGTGGCTTATTTGGTATCTAAAACTGGTTTTTAAAAAATTGCATAAACCGTTAATCAATCAAAATGTTACAATTTTATATAATTGTATTCCTAAAGTGTAATTGGTAAGTTGTTTTGAATCTTATTTAGTATTTTTATAGGCACTATTTATTAAAATATTATTGAATTGCTATGAAGCCATCTGCAGAACTATTTCAATTAGTTAAATCTTTATCTAAATCTGAAAAACGATATTTTAAGCTTTCATCTTCTTTACAGTCGGGAGAAAAAAATTACATGAAACTCTTTGATGCAATAGAATTACAGGCGGAATATGATGAGGGAGCTATAAAAGATAAATTTGCTGGAGAAACTTTTATCAATCACCTTCCTTCAGAAAAAAATCATTTATATAGTCTTATTCTTAAAAGCCTAAGAGGGTTTTATGCTGATAAATCGGCTGCAGCAATTTTACAAGAACAACTAAGAAATATTGAATTGCTAGTAGATAGAGCTTTATATAAAGAGTGTAGTAAAATTATTAGGAAAGCTAAAAAAATGGCTTATGATTATGAAAAGTATTATTTTTTATTAGACTTAATAGACTGGGAGAAAACACTTGTTGAGGAAGAGTATTTGCGTGGAGATTTTGATAAAGATTTGAATAAATTAGTAAAAGAAGAATCGGAATGTTTAGAACGGTTAAGAAATTTGGCGGAGTATCAAATATTATATTCAAAAATTAATTATGTTTTTAGAACAGGAGGATATATAAGAACTGAGGAAGAACAAAAAATTGTAAATGAAATTTCAAATTATCATTTAATTATAGGAAAAAACACTGCTTTATCTACAAAAGCTGCTACAGCATGTTACTATATAAAAGGTTTGTGTGCAACTACCGGAAGAAATTTGGATGAAACAGCAATAAACTTTAAAAAGGTTGTTAAAATAATGGAAGAAAATCCGATGATTATGAAGGAGCTTCCTAAAAGATATGTTAAAGCTTTAAACTATGTTGTTTTTTCTTATATGGATTATGGCAATTGGGAAAAGTGCTTTGCAACAATAGACAAACTTAAATCTTTAACAAAACAAAAAGGTTTTGAAAGTATTGATGTGCAATTAAAGCTTTTTACTTTGCCACATAATGCAGAATTACTAATTCATATAGCTAGAGGAAATTTTGAGCAAGCCATTAAGGAGGTTGTTCCTTCAATATTAAATGGTTTAGAAAAGTATAATGTTAAAATTAACAATGAAGAAGAGATGTTGTTTTATTACAATATTTCTAGGGTGTATTTTGGAGCAGCAGATTATAAAAACGCTTTAAAGTATATAAATTTAGTACTTAACTATAGTGAAACAGGTTTAAGAGAAGATGTTTATACTTTTGCTAGATTGGTTAATCTAGTAATTCATTACGAATTAGGTAATTATGATTTGTTAGATTATACAATTAAATCTGCCAAACGTTTTGTTGCAAAAAGCAAGAAAAATTATATGTTTGAAAATGTATTTTTAAAAGATTTTAAAAAGTTGCTAAAAAACAAAGATGCTGAAACAAATGTTAAAATTTTTAAAGGATTTAAAGGCGAATTGTTAAAGGTTTTGGAAGATCCTTATGAGCAAGCTGCAAACGAATATTTTGATTTTATTTCATGGGTAGATAGCAGGATAGAAAAGAAATCTTTTAAAGAAATTATCAAAAATAAAGTAAGCTAAAATCTTTGTTTTACAGCTTCATAAAGAATAATTCCTGCTGCTACCGAAACATTTAAAGAAGAAATTTCTCCAGCCATCGGAATTTTAACTTTATCATCAGCAAGTTTTAAAATTTGGTTAGAAATGCCAAACTCTTCACTTCCCATAACTATTGCTGTTGGAGAGGAATAATCTACATCATAAATTGTTTGATCTGTTTTTTCTGTACAACCAACAATTCTTATTCCGCTTGCTTGTAAAAATAGTGCAGTATCAGTTAAATTATCTACTTTACAAACAGGAATTGTATGTAAAGCTCCAGCAGATGTTTTAATGGCATCAGCGTTTATTTGTGCCGATTCTCTTTTAGGTACAACAATTGCATGAACACCAGCACATTCAGCAGTTCTGGCAATAGCACCAAAATTTCTTACATCTGTTAATTTATCTAATAATAAGATGAAAGGTGTTTTTCCATTTTCAAAAAGAGTAGGAATAATAGTTTCAATATCTGCTAAATCTATTGGAGAAATAAATGCCATAACTCCTTGATGATTTCCGGAAGTGTGTTTATTTAGTTTTTGAATAGGAACATGAGAAAAAGCAATTTTAGCTTTTTTAACAGCTTTACGCAATTCAGTTAAACCACTTCCTTTTATATCTCTTTGTATGTATAACTTATCTATTGCTTTACCAGCATTAATTGCTTCAATTACTGGATGTACTCCAAATATGATGTTTTCTTTTTCCATGTTGCGAAGTTATATAAAATAGGA
>JBMYXB010000142.1:0-5557 GCA_049608005.1 Vicingaceae bacterium | reverse complement strand
CCTTCCTTGTTGTAAATATCTTTTTCGCTCATGCTGTCTTTGTAAATTGCTCGTAAGTAATTCACATAAGCCAGCTGTACATTTTTAACCAATTTATTTTGGCTAATTACATATACCTTATTTTTTTCGTAATTCATAGAGCCTCATTTTCTAACATTGTTTTAACCATTTCAATCTTTAATAATGCGATGGCTAATTCGTTGTTATTAATTTCTAATTGCTTGATAGCGTGGAGCTGTTTATTCAACAGCTCCACATAATCGTTAATGGTTTCCTTATCCATTTTTAGCAATCGTATCCAATGGCTCCAGTAACCAATTTATAGGTTGCTGTAGCTCCATTGTGTTTTTGGGGGCATCTGGTGGCTGTATTTGGCTCAACATTTACAAGCTCAAATATTTCGCCTTCTCTCTCGATATAATCAGCGAATGAGACAGCTGAAGCCTCCAATTGCTCACAAACACTAGCATCATGATAAAGAGAAGCTTTGCGTTGCTCTTTTAATTTTGCTGTGTATTCGGTTACTTTTTCAAGCTCTGTTAATTCAGTCGCTCTTTTGTTGTTTTCCATAATTATTATTTTACACATATTAATTACTTATGCAATTCATTAATTGGGTAATTTAGTAAAAACTTGTCGCTAGTAATTAACATGAAGTTAACACGATTACTTACAAAATCTAGAAGGGAGTGGCGTAAATTGGCTAAATATAAATTCGCTGTGAATTTGCATCTCATCAGTTTAGTTATGCTCATACCGATGAGCTATCTAATCGCTGTGTATGTAAGTACTCAGTTAGTTTTTGTTTTAATTCCATCGCTTATTTCATTTTTAACAATGATTTGGGCTATGTACTTAGAGCGATAATATAAAAAAAGTATTTTTTAGCTCCAGAATTTAACTATTCTGGAGTTTTTTTTTGAGATCGATGACAGTTAAAAACATTGGAAAATGGCTTATTAGTGGCTATTAGATCCGAAATTAGTCAGATTCAGCGTATTCTTTTTCGGATCTGTAACAGATCTTTTGGAAATAAGCGTTTATTTTTAACTGTTAAGGGCTTTACATAGCAAAAAACCACCCCGAAGGGTGGTTATTGCTTAACTTTTCAAGTTGTTTTGTATTTTTTGCGTTTTGGCTTCCTGTTTTTATTGGCTTCTTGTAAATATAAGTCTAATAATCTAATCATTATTTCCAGACCTTATAACCATTTCGCCAGTATTCAGTTTTAGCTTTTAGCAAAAACTCAAATCTATCAAATCGGCTATTAATTAACTTAAACATTGGGCAAAGTATTGCTTCTGTTACGAATATAATAGCTTGTATTTGCTCAAATTTTTGCTCTGTGGTTAGCTCATCATTGTTGTAGATACTTCCACAAGTAGCGTTTAATTTATCAGCAAACATAATAAAATGTTTTTTTGTCATTTTATTCCTTCCTTGTTGTCGTGTACTAATTAGACTTCTTTAAACACATAAAGGTTACATATAAAATAATTTTTTTTAAAAGAGTACCCCCATAATGTGCCAGTAAAAAATAAACCCCATAAACACTAACCCCCCTACCATATGCCAGTTAAATATAAATATGTATAAACCATTACCGAAAAAAAAATAGTCAGATTCAGCAAAAAAAAAGGAGCTCCTTTTTGGAGCTCCTAATTTGATCTATTTTAATTTTCCCACTTCGCATTGTATAGCTCGTTTTGTATTTCGCTAGTTTTTAAGGTTGCTTCGTAAAAGATACCTTCACTAAAACGAGGGTTATACATACCAAGCTCAAACGCTAGCCTATTTCTAAAATCAATTATGCCATTTACATAATCGCTTTTACTCTCTGTTTTTATGCCTTCCTTGTTGTAATAGGCTTCAGCTGTTTTGTTTATACAGTCAGCGATTAGCTGATAGTCTTTTTTTGTCATAACCATGTTTACTCCTTTGTTAATGGTTGTTTTATTCAATTGTCATTGAATAAGACACCTAAAAACACAAAAAGGTTACATGTTTTTTTTATTTTTTTTTAAAGATCTCTAAAAAGAGTCAGATAGATCCGAATAAGTAGGTAGATCTAATTAAAAAGTTAAATTATAAGAGGTAGTTAGATAAATATATATATCTCTAAACCATTATGAAAAAAAAAGAGTCAGATTTTTAAAACAATTCGATCATGGCATGAGCTTTTACACCCATGCCATGACTTCTTATTTAACTATCGTAACCAATAGCACCATCAAATAATTTATAAACAGCTGTATCGCTGTTGTGTCTTTTTGGACAGCTTTTTGAATTATTAGAAATTATGTTTTCTAATTGAAAAACAAATCCATCTCTAATTATGAATTGCTCATATTCAGCTAATGGCTTCTCTAACTCATCACATGATGAAGCATTAAAGTGAAATTGTAACGCTCTATCTTGCTTTTTTCTATCAGCTTCTTGCTGATCGGTTAATAATATTTCTTTATTCATTTTTACTCCTATGTTGTTGTTTTTATTATTGTATAACAATAATCAAATTATTGCAATTCAATTATCCTTACTTTTTAATAATCCTTCAGCTTCTTGCTTGTAAAAACAATCATCACAAACTGGCTCATCGTTTATTGAATTTAAAAAACTTACATCAACAAACTGGATAGTTTCACAAATATCACATTCAGGAAATTCGTTACTCCTATCGTTTTGAAGCTGTACGCTAATTTCATCAACTTCAAGGTATATAGAAGCTTGTACGATTGCTTTGTTGCTAGATACATCAATATCTAAAACAAAATCGTTACTTCTTAACCATTCAAGCTTGCTTGTAATTATGCTTCTTGCTGTGTTTTCTATTACCTTCTCAGGTACATCATAGAAATTCATTTTTACTCCTTTGTTATCGGTTACATTATTTAGACTTCTAAAAATCTAAAAAGGTTACATAGTTTTTTATTTTTTTATAAGAGACTTAATTATTAAGTCTCTTATAACCATATCCAACATTTTTAACTTGATCGTGAAATAAACTTCCTACGCTCTTGTTTTTTCTATTGGCTTTTTTTAGAGTTTTATAAACTGAAAAAGGTACATCATTGTATTGATATATCGCTCCAGTATTAAACTCAACAAATAGGTATTCATCTTTTAAAGTACTTAAAAAATGAATTTCACTAATCATTGAGCTTGACTTAGTTTTAAAATTTCTATTTCTAGGAAATTTCATTTTTACTCCTTTATTGTTGCTTGTACTAATTAGACTTCTTTTTATCTAAAAAGGTTACATCTTTTTTTTCTTTTTTTTCAGCTTCATCGATACCTTCATTGATTGCATCGAGCATTGCTTGAATAAAAAATAACATTCATTCTCCTTCCAGTCTTTAGACTTTTAATTTTTTAAATGGTTACATATAAAATCAGGAAATCAAAAAACCACGAAATCATTGAATATATATATATCTATAAACCATTACTGAGCCAAAAGAGTCAGATTGATCCTAATAAGGAAGCTATGAAGCTTCCTTATTATTCTTAAAAGAGTTTTTAATTACAGTCTTATAAAACACTCTATAAAATATTACCGATGCTCCGATCAATAATATATCTAAAGTATTGAATATAAGATCTCCATTAATATCAAATACATTCATATTTACTCCTTCTCTATTTGTCTCCTGTATAAAATACAGAATTTTCATCTTTATTAGCTTCAGCAATTCGCCTACGCATTTTTGCTTCCTCTAATTGATCTTTTAATTCTGCCATTCTTTTATACAATCCTTCAGTATCATCTCCATATTCTCTAGCATCATTGATTGCTTCTCTAGTGTTCTCAATTCGATTGACTAAAGATAGCTCCTCATCGCTGATATTAGGTATGATATCTCTTAATCCCATTTTTTCTCCTTTGTTGTTGTATAACCTTTAGACGCTTCTAAACGCCTAAAGGTTACATAGTTTTTTAATTTTTTTTATTCTTCTTCGTATTCGTTATTAATATCATCTAACCAGTACTCCAATCTGAATGTACTAATAAGATCTCCAACGCTTATAACTGGCTTACCTCTAGATAATCCAATTGGCTCATTATTCTCATCTTTAGGTATATCCAACATTGTATCTAAAGAGCTCAAGTCTCCTTCTAACGCAATCTCAAATAAATTTTCATTATATGTTTTGATTGCTTCGATACATAGATCAATCATTCTTATATCGTGTCGTGGATAAAAGTTACCCATAAAATGATATTTGAGCTGATTGGTTAGTTGTTGTTCATCGTTGTACATTTTCATTTTTACTCCTTCCACTCATCTAAACAAGTTTCACATAATATCCATAGGATAAAATCTGGCTTGTATTCGTAATAAGTGTTTTTTGCTTCTTTACAAATATCACAATATCTCATTATTGCTCCTTCGTTGTTGCTTACAATACTTAGACTGCATGTAACTCAAAAAGGTTACATGCAATCTAAAATATTTTTTACTTAATTCGCTTCTTAAGTTCAGCTTTGACTTCTTTGGCTGTATCGCCACGCCACGCTGAAGCATTAGCTAGAAAATAAGTAACGATCGATTTTCCACTATCCAACATGTACTTATCATCAATTGAATTTAGATAAGTCATAGCATCTAGATATGGTCTAGCTGAATAGCTAACCTTCTCCAATGTCCAATCTTTATAGATTAGATTTGCTATCTCATGAATTGATAGTTCGCTCAATTCGTTCATAAGTTCTCCTTCGTTGCTTACAATACTTAGACTTCTCATAAGGATAAAAGGTTACATAGTTTTTAAGAATTTTCCCACCTACTCAACCACTTCTCCACTTGATAAGAATAAAAGTTATAGATGCGATCAATTCTCCATGACTTAGGAAAATATTTAGCATGATTGTTATTTACAAATAACCAGAATTTTAAAATTAACATATATATATGTGTTCTCATAGCTCCCCCTTAAACATTGAATATATAGTAATAAATAGACCATTATGAGATCAAAAGAGTCAGATTTTACTATGATCCCAAAAGACAAAGGGGGGTTAGCCCACCCCCCTAAGTCCAACCAACAACAACGAAGATTAAATCTCTTTTAGTGCTTCTGATAGCTCTTCTTTGTCGTGGTCATAACTATCAACGAAAACTTTTGGTAAATTATCTACGCCAATCTCACTTACTATATGATAAGTAAATTCAGCTCCCCAATCATCTTCGTTATGTACAATCCCTACACTTAGAAAATCTAGTGGCTCTTTGTTCCAATCCTCAGCAAACTCTCTAGCCAAATAAACTACAAATTTACTCGCTAAATATGTGCTGTCTCCAAATCGGTTATCAAAGTCGCTATCTCTTAGAGTTACTAAAAACTCTACGAGGTCTAAGCCACCTGCTTCCAAGTAGTTGTCCCAATGTCGATATATAGTCGCATTAGGTCTGTTATTATTTAAATCCTCAGTATCGCTGTAGAATTTATATAATCCCCTAGTTGCCATAATGTTTTCTCCTTTGTTTGTTGCTTACATTACTTAGACACCCTGCAACTTGAAAAGGTTACAGGGTTTCTAAAATTTTTTACTCCC
>JBMYXB010000141.1:0-5628 GCA_049608005.1 Vicingaceae bacterium | reverse complement strand
GCAGAAGATGGTGTAAACACTATTTTTATGCCTTACTCACCAAGTAGTGTGGGCGATTTACAAACTCAAATTCAATCCAGTTTATTATCGGCAGATACGATAACAAAAACTACAACACCAGCTAATATTGCAAAAGCTGCTATGAAAAGCAAAAAAGCAAAAAGAGCTTCTGATGATGATCCAAGTGGTTATGATGACCTTGTTTAATTAAAATGGTTGAATGCTGGTCCTGATTTTTTTAATGGAAAAGTAAAAATTGGAGCAACTATTTGGGCGGAAAATATCGAATTACACATCAGTTCTTCCGATTGGTTAAAACACCAACATCAAGTTGATAGTGCTTGTAATAACGTGATTTTGCATGTTGTTTACAATAACGATAAACAGGTTTTGGATAAGGATGGAAATGCTTACCTACATTAGAATTAAAAGGTTTAATCGGTCAATAGCCACTCAAAAAACATAACTTTTAGGGGTTATACTCTCCAAAAGTTATGCTTAACTTAAACTGCTTTTTACATTTAACAATATTTAGCTATATTTGCTTTATATAAAAAGCATTTATGGAGAATTTATTTTTAGAGTATCAAACAAAACGCTCACAAATCAACATAAGGTTTAAACGGTATTTATTTCATTCTATTGATTTAGGCAATCGTTTAATTGCTATAAAAGGTGCTAGAGGAACAGGTAAAACAACATTACTGCTTCAACTAGCTAAAGAACTATTACCAAAAACAACCACATTATACATCAGTTTGGATCACATTTATTTTTATGAAAAAAAATTATATGATTTAGCCAAGCAGTTTGAGCAATTTGGAGGCACACATTTATTATTAGATGAAGTACACAAATACCCTAACTGGTCGAGAGAGATAAAATTGATATATGATAATTTCCCTAATCTATCTGTTATTTTCACCTCCTCTTCAATGTTAGAGATTTATAAATCAGAATCTGATTTAAGCAGAAGAGCAGTAAGTTACAACTTAAAAGAGTTGTCTTTTAGAGAGTTTATCGCTTTTGAAACTCAAAAAGAACTACCAACCTACTCATTATCACAAATACTAGAAAATCATAATGAAATTGCTCAAAACATTTTAGACGAAATTAAGCCATTACCCTTATTCGAAAAATATCTTAAAATAGGAGGTTATCCTTACTATAAAGAGAATGAGGAATATTTTACTCAAAAACTATTAAACACCATCAACCTAATTATTGAGATTGATATTAATGCAGTAGAAAATTTAAATTATGAAACAGTAATAAAACTAAAAAAATTACTAAAAACAGTAGCCACAAGCGTTCCTTTTACGCCCAACATCACAAAATTAAGTTCATTAGTAGGTCTTTCGCGAAATAGCTTAGTATCAGCATTAAAAATGTTAGAAAGAGCTGGTTTGGTAAATGAAATTTACAAAAGAACAAAGGGTATAGGTGTATTAACTAAACCTGAAAAATTGTATCTAAATAATTCTAATTTAATTTACGCCCTTGCAAACGAAAATGCTAACATTGGTAATGTGCGAGAAACTTTTGTTTTAAATCAACTTAAAGGGATACACACGGTTAACTTACCCGAAACGGGCGATTTTTTAATTGATGAGAAAATTACAATAGAAGTTGGCGGGAAAAGTAAATCGCAAAAACAAATTGCTACTACACAAAATGCTTATATCGCTAAAGATCAAATAGAAATTGGGTTTAATAATATTGTACCTGTTTGGTTATTCGGCTTCTTATATTAAAAATTAAATAACAAGTCTATACCTACTTCCTTTAATTGTTTATGCAATAATTTAGATATTACACAGTACCTTTTGGGATACTTCGGAAACATACAGTTATCAATATAATTAAAGTTTTAAAAGAAAAAATTAAAACAAATTTCTTTTTGTAATTTGGTTTAATGTTCAAAGAAGACTTTTTACATTACATCTGGAAATTTAAATTGTTTAATGCTTCTAATTTATTTACTCAAGATGGTAAAGAAATTGAAGTTATTAATTTCGGACAGCATAACACCGATGCTGGTCCTGATTTTTTTAACGGAAAAGTTAAAATAGACCATACCATTTGGGCGGGAAATATCGAATTACACATCAATTCTTCCGATTGGATAAAGCATAACCATCAAAACGATAAAGCTTATGATAATGTGATTTTACATGTTGTTTACAATAACGATAAACAGGTTTTAGATAAGGATGGAAATGCTATACCTACATTAGAATTAAAGGGTTTAATCGATCAAGAACTAATAAATAATCATAACAACCTTTTTAGCCAGTCGGATTCTGACATTCCTTGTGGAGAACAACTAAAAACAGTTGATGAGTTTACCATACAATCATGGATTAATCGTTTGGCTTTTGAACGTTTAGAAAGAAAATCAGAAGAAATTAAAGCAACATTTCATCAAAACAAAAACAATTGGGAAGAAACTTTTTATCAGTATCTATTTAAATATTTTGGATTAAAAGTTAATGCATTGCCTTTTGAGTTGTTGGCTAAAAATACATCACTTAAAATAATAGAGAAGCACCATAATTTATTTACTATAGAAGCTTTATTGTTTGGTCAGGCAGGTTATTTAGAGCGTAATATTGAGGATGAATATTTTCAGCAACTGAAAAAAGAATATCAATTTTTAACATCTAAATTTGATTTAACTACTTTAGAAGTTAGTGTTTGGAAATTGTTAAGGTTACGCCCAAGCAATTTTCCTACCTTACGAATTGCTCAAATGGCTAATTTGCTCAATAAAGAAACCAGGTTGTTTTCTAAAATTATTGCAAGCAAAACGATAAAAGAAATACAAGAAATTTTTAAAGTAGAAGCATCATCATATTGGAATACGCATTATCAATTTGGTAAAATTGTTGAGTCAGATCAAATAAAAAAGATTGGAATTAGCACAATAAATAGTATTATCATTAACGTTATTGTACCCTTTACTTTTGTTTATGGAAAGCAACATCAAAACGAAAAATTAGTAGATAAGGCGTTATATTTGCTCGAAAATATAAAGCCAGAAAGTAATGCGATTATTAAAAAATGGAATGAATTAGGTGTAAAATCTAATAATGCTATGGACACGCAGTCGCTTATAGAATTAAAGAACAACTATTGTTTTCAAAAAAAATGTTTAAATTGCAGTATTGGAAATAAAATTCTACAAAAATGATTAATAAAATTCTGTCATATTTCGAAAAACAAGCCTTTGGTGTTTGTTCGTGGTGGGGAGATAAACTGGAGTTAAAATCTAGCAGAATACGTATGTTTTTTATTTACTTATCTTTTTTAACCTTTGGTTCTCCCATTTTTATATACTTAATAATGGCATTTATTTTAGATCACAAAGAGTATTTTAAATTTCAAAAAAGAAGATCAGTTTGGGATATTTAACACACACGCTATTAAATTTTAAGTATTTTAGGAAGGTTTATATTGCGTTAGCTCTTCTAATAACAATTATTTTTGTTGGAATAACAGGCTTTATTATAATTGAAGGATATACCTTTGGTGAAGCTTTTTACATGACTGTAATAACAATTTCTACAGTTGGATTTAATGAAGTAAGACCATTATCTGATTTAGGTAGAATTTTTACCGCATTTTTGATTATTTTTAGCTTTAGTACATTTGTATTTGCTGTTAGTTCTATTTCTAATTACATACTAAATGGCGAGTATAAAATTTATTTTAGAGATTTAAGAATTAATAAAAAAATGAATAAAATTTCAAATCATACAATAATTTGTGGATACGGAAGAAACGGAAAACAAGCTGCTACTGAATTAAAATCTCATCGTAGAGCTTACGTTGTAGTAGAAGAAGATAAAGATTTAAGCGATGAGCTAAGAGAGGAACACGAAATTCCTTTTGTGCAAGGAGATGCTACACTAGAAAAAACGTTAGAACGAGCAGGAATTATGGCGGCACGTGCATTAATAACTACTTTGCCTAAAGATGCAGACAATCTTTTTGTGGTTTTAACAGCAAGAGAAATGAACCCTAATTTGTTAATTATTAGTAGGGCATCCAAAGAAAATACGGATAAGAAATTAAAACGAGCTGGAGCAGATAATGTAATTATGCCAGATAAAATTGGAGGGGCACACATGGCCTCATTGGTTATAAAGCCAGATGTTATTGAGTTTATGGATTATGTGATGGGGCAAGGGTCAAGCTCTGTTAATTTAGAAGAAATTACCTTTGAAAACTTGCCAAAAGAGTTTAAAAATAAATCGATTAAAGAATTAGGTATTGAAAATAAATCTGGAGCCAATATTGTTGGTTTAAGAACTAAAGAAGGAGAATATTTAATTAATCCATCACCAGATACCGAAATAACTCCACATACAAAAATATTTGTTTTAGGAACTTTAGACCAGATTAAGGATTTTAGAGATGTTGCTACTCAGCAAGACATTTTGCAAAAATAAATACATGAAAATTTTAATTACAGGAAGTAATGGCCTGTTAGGTCAAAAGCTAATTAAGCTTTTAGCAGGTAAAACGGATGTAACTTTATTAGCTACTTCAAAAGGAGAGAATAGAGTTAAAAATAAAGAAGGTTACAACTATCAACCGTTAGATATTACCAATAGAACAGAAGTTTTAAATGTTGTTGCAGAGTTTAAACCAGATGCAATTATTAATACAGCAGCAATGACAAATGTTGATGCTTGCGAATTGGATAAAGAATTGTGTTGGGATTTAAATGTAAATGCTGTAAAGTATTTTATTGAAGCAGCAGAAAAAAACAACACTCATTTAATACACCTTTCTACCGACTTTGTTTTTGATGGCGAAGCTGGTCCTTATAAAGAAACTGATTTGCCAAATCCGTTAAGTTATTACGGGAAATCTAAATACGAAGCAGAAAAATTATTAGAAAAAAGCACGATTAAATGGAGTATTGCTCGTACCATTATTGTTTATGGAATTGCAGATGATATGAGTCGTTCTAACATTGTACTTTGGGCTAAAGAAGCTTTAGAAAAAGGCAATCCTTTAACAATAGTTGATGATCAGTTTCGTTCGCCAACCTTAGCAGAAGATTTAGCAATGGGTTGTTATTTAATTGCAGAAAAAGAAGCGGAAGGAATTTATCACCTTTCAGGAAAAGATGTAATGAGTATTATTGATTTGGTTTATAAAGTAGCCGATTTTTATGGTTTGGATAAATCCATTGTTACAGCAATAAAATCAGCCTTATTAAACCAAGCAGCAAAACGCCCACCAAAAACTGGATTTGTTTTAGATAAAGCAATTAACGATTTGGGTTATAATCCGGTTAGTTTTGATGAAGGCTTGGCTGAATTGACTAAACAACTGAAACTTGTTAATTAAGATGAACTCTTTAAAGCATACTGTTTTAGATCAAAATTTATTTGAACAACAACTTTTAAGGTACTTTAAAAACGCTAAGAACATTGTTTTTTTAAATAGCAATAACATTGAGAAAACAAATTTATTTGCAGTTTCAGAGAACAATGATTTAAATGAAAAAGAAAATCAATTTGGTTTTGTTTCTTACGATTATAAAAATAAAATTGAACAACTTTTTTCTAAGCATAATGATGGAATAGCTTTTCCGGATAAACATTTTTTTAC
>JBMYXB010000140.1:0-5632 GCA_049608005.1 Vicingaceae bacterium | reverse complement strand
CAATTAAAATTGAAGCGATAAAACCAAACCGATTAAAAATCAATTTAGATTTTGGCTCAGAAATTTTAAGAGCAAATAACAAAACAGGAGAACTTTCTGTAAAATGGTTGCACGGTGCTACTGCCAAAGGCTTAAAAGCTGATATTGAAATGACTTTGGTAAAAGGTTCAACTCAATTTAAAGGTTTTGACGGTTATAGTTTTGATGACCCATCAAAAGAGTTTGAAAGTGAAGAACAAAACATATTTGAAGGAAGATTAAACCAAGAAGGTGTCGCAACTGTTTACCCTAAAATTAAAGTGAAAAAGAGCGCGCCAGGTATGTTGAAAGCACAATTTAAAACACGTGCTTTTGAGGTAGGTGGAGATTTTAGTATTGATAGTTATGTAATGAAATATTCTCCTTTTGATGGGTATGTTGGAGTTAAAATCCCTGAGGGAGAAGGTTGGAATGGTGCGCTGTTCTCTAATGAGAAAAATTTAATAAACATTGCTACAGTTGATGAGGAAGGGAATCCTGTAAACAGAAGCAATGTTAAAATTGAAATCTATGATGTGAGATGGAGATGGTGGTGGGAAAGATCAAATGATTACGATTTGGCGAATTATGTAAGTAGTAGAAGTAATAATAAAATTAAAACCGACTACATTGATACCAAGAATGGAAAAGCCATTTATGAATTAAATGTTGGAGATGAATATTGGGGAAGAAGATTTATTAGAGTAACTGATCCGGTAACTGGACACAGTTCAGGTCAAGTAGTTTATTTCAGTTATAAAGGTTGGTGGAGTAATAGTTCTGGTGGGCCAGGAGGTGCTGAAATGTTAAACTTTACAACAGATAAAGACAAGTATAATGTAGGAGAAGAAGTTACGGTTGACTTACCAGAAGGTAAAGTAGGTAGAGCATTGGTGAGTTTAGAATCTGGTTCTAAAGTAATTAATACAAGATGGGTTGATTTAGCTGAAGGAAATACATTTACGTTTGAAGCTACTGCGGATATGGCTCCAAATGTTTTTGTAAATATTTCATTAATTCAACCGCATGCACAAACAGAAAATAATTTACCAATACGATTATATGGGATTCAGTCTATTGAGGTTGAAGACCCTGAAACACATTTAGAGCCTATAATTGATATGCCTAAAGTATTGGTTCCTGAGGAAGAAGTTGAGATAGAAGTGAGCGAGAAAAATGGGAAAAACATGACCTTTACCATTGCAGTAGTTGATGATGGTTTATTGGATTTAACACGTTTTAAAACACCAAACCCTTGGAAGCACTTTTATGCGAAAGAGGCGTTAAGCGTTAAAACTTGGGACATGTACAAATATGTTGTTGGTGCGTTCTCTGGAGAAATGGCAGGACTATTAGCTTTAGGTGGAGATGAATTTTTAAATAATGCGGGAGCAAAAAAAGCAAACAGATTTAAACCTGTTGTAAAGTATTTTGGTCCTTTCGAGCTTAAAGGTGGTGATGAGAAAACTATAAAGTTTAAAATGCCAAATTACATTGGTTCAGTGCGAACTATGGTTGTTGCTGGGCAAGATGGTGCTTATGGTTCTGCTGAAAAGACAACACCAGTTAAAAAGCCGTTAATGGTTTTAGCAACATTGCCAAGAGTTTTAGGTCCAATCGAAAAAGTGAAATTGCCTGTTACTGTTTTCTCTATGTCTAAGAAAATTAAAAATGTAAAAGTTACCTTGGAGACGAACGAAATGTTAAAGGTGAATGGAAGTAAGTCTAAAACAATTACGTTTAAAGAAGAAGGTGATCAAATAGTAGAATTTGATATTGATGTGGCTAAGAAAATAGGAATGGCAACTGCTAAAGTTACCGTTAGCGGAGCTGGAGAAAAAGCTACTTATGAAATGGAGCTAGATGTAAGAATGCCTAATCCATCAGTTAATAAAGTAGTAGCAGGAGTTGCTTTAAAAGGAAAATCATGGAGCACAGATTACACGCCTATTGGAATTTTAGGAACTAGAGATGGAGTATTAGAGGTTTCTTCAATTCCTTCTATGGGATTAGATAACCGATTGAAATACCTCATGCATTATCCTTATGGTTGTGTAGAGCAAACAACATCTTCTGTTTTTCCTCAATTGTATTTAACGAGTTTGGTTGATATGAGTGATGAGAAGAAAGAAGAGATTGAAACAAATATTAGAGAAGGAATTAAGCGTTTAAAAACCTTCCAGACAGCTAATGGAGGTTTGAGTTATTGGCCTGGTGAATATTATGAAAGTGAATGGGGAACCAACTATGCTGGTCATTTTATGATTGAAGCTAAAAATAAAGGGTATAAATTGCCTGTTGGTTACTTAAATAACTGGATTAAATTTCAGCGTAAAGCTGCAAATGATTGGCAACCAAAAAATAGCAGATATTACCGTTACCATAGAAGAGACGGAGAAATGTTACAGGCTTATCGTTTGTACACGTTGGCATTGGCTAAGAAACCTGCTTTAGGTGCTATGAACAGGTTAAGAGGAATGAAAGGTTTAAACTCATTAACCAAATGGAGGTTAGCAGCAGCTTACTTATTGGCTGGAAAAAGCAAAGTTGCTAATCAAATAATTGCAGATTTAACCACAGAAGTTGAGCGTTATGATAAGTTCTCTTACACTTATGGAAGTGTAGAAAGAGATCAGGCAATGATTTTGGAAACTATGGTGTTGATGGGAGATAGAACCAATGCTTTTATCTTGTTGAAAGAGTTGTCAAGCAAAATGACTTCGCAAAGATGGATGAGTACCCAAACAACTGCTTATTGTTTATTGGCTGCAGCTAAATTTATTGGTTCTAATGAAGCAAATTCTGAAATGAAGTACACGCTAACAATTAATGGTAAGTCAGAGAGTATAAGTGCTGATGAAAAACCAATTGTAACACACAGTGTTAAAGTTGATGGAATAACCAATGGTAATATAAGTATCAAAAACAAAGGAGAAGTTCCGTTGTTTATGAATTTGGTGTTGACCGGTGTACCTTTAATGGGGAATGAAGAACTGTCGCAAAGTGGTTTAAATGTTAAGGTGAAATATTTAGATATGGATGGTTATTCAATTGACCCAACAAGTTTAGCACAAGGAACTGATTTTATGGCTGAGGTAAGCATTACACATCCTGGACTTAGAGCAGATTATAAAGAAATGGTGTTAGATCAGATTTTCCCTTCAGGTTGGGAAATACGTAATGTTAGAATGGATGAAATTCAAACCATTAAAATTAAAGACAAACCAAGGTATGAAGATATAAGAGATGATAGAGTGTATTCATTCTTTGACATTTCTAAAAACAAAAAACGAACCTTTAGAGTGTTGTTAAATGCATCTTACCAAGGTCGTTTTTATTTGCCAAGTGTTAAGTGTGGAGCAATGTACGACAATACAATACAATCTCTAATTCCTGGTAAATGGGTTGAGGTAGTTGGAGCTGATTAGTAACTTATTTGTCATTCCGATTGAAGTGCAACGGAACAGAGGAATCTTTTGAAAATAATGCTATAAAGTAAAAAGATACCTCGGCTTTGCTCGGTATGACATTCAAAAATAAAATGCCAGTCTGGCCAAAGACATAATATTTAGTTAGTTGAAACAATTCTTTTTTCGTCATAAAATAAAATTAGCAGTACTTGCTGTATTGCTTTGCTGGTTTGCATTTTGTTTACCCAGTCAATTATTTAATTCACCATATAGTACTGTAATTGAGGATAAAGATCATCAGCTGTTAAGTGCTACAATTGCAGCTGATGGGCAATGGAGGTTTCCCGAAATAGAAGCTGTTCCTAATAAATTTGAGGAAGCTATCTTACAATTTGAGGATGAATACTTTTATCAGCATTTTGGTGTAAATCCAGTTTCACTGTTTAAAGCTTTGGTTGCTAATGTTAAAAGTGGAGGAGTAAAAAGAGGGGGAAGTACGTTAACTATGCAAGTGGTTCGACTTTCAAGAAAGAATAGAGGTAGAACTATTTTTGAAAAAGTGAAAGAACTATTTTTGGCTACTCGTTTAGAAGTAGGTTATTCCAAAAAAGAAATTTTGAAACTTTATGCTTCTCATGCTCCTTTTGGAGGAAATGTAGTTGGTTTAGAAGCAGCAGCTTGGCGTTATTATGGAAGGAGTCCTGATTTATTATCATGGGGAGAAATGACCACATTAGCAGTTTTGCCCAATGCACCATCCTTAATTTATCCCGGTAAAAACCATGAGTTGTTGTTGGCTAAAAGAAATCGATTATTAGATAAACTACTATTAGCAAATAAAATAGATCAAACAACTTGCGAATTGGCTAAAGAAGAGCCGCTACCATTAAAGCCAAAACGCTTACATCAAAAAGCAAGACACTTGTTAACTAGAGCTATTAAAGAAGGGGAGCAAGGTGAGCGAATAGTTACTTCACTTGATTTAAAATTACAAGATAATGTTTCGGAAGTATTGAATAACCATTATTATAAAATGAGGCGAAGTGATATACACAATGCAAGCGTTTTGGTAATGGAAGTTAAAACGGGAAATGTTTTGGCTTATGTTGGAAATAGTAAAACTAAAAATGGAGGGGAAGTAGACATGATTACTGCTCCACGAAGTACAGGAAGTATTTTAAAACCTTTATTGTATGCTGCTATGTTAGATGCAGGAGAAATTTTACCAAAAACATTATTAGCTGATATTCCTACGCAGTATTCAAGTTACACTCCCAAAAATTTCGATAAACGCTATGATGGCGCAGTTGCAGCAGATAATGCACTAATTCGTTCTTTAAATATCCCTGCGGTTAGAATGTTAAAAGAGCATGGTATTAAACGTTTTCATACCAAGTTAAAAGACTTAAAAATGTCAACCATAAATAGAGAAGCAGACCATTATGGTTTATCATTGATTTTAGGAGGAGCAGAAACTACTTTGGATGATTTAGCTAGTATTTATGGGAGCATGGCAAGAACGCTGAATAACTACACGAAACACAATGGGAAATACAATTCTCAGGATTATTCAAAACTTAATTACCATCTTAATAAAGAAGAGAAAAAAGAAGAGCTATCAAGTTCATCGAATTATAGTGCTGCTTCAATTTATACCACTTTTAATGTTATTGCCGATTTAAGCCGACCAAGAGCTGAGAGAGGGTGGGAGAATTTTACTTCTTCGAGAAAAGTAGCATGGAAAACAGGAACCAGCTTTGGACATAGAGATGCTTGGGCAGTTGGTGTAACACCAGAATATGTAGTGGTTACTTGGGTAGGAAATGCATCAGGTGAAGGAAAATCTGGATTAACAGGAATTAGTGCTGCAGCACCTTTGTTGTTTAATGTGTTTAAAAAATTACCAGCTACCACTTGGTTCGATGCTCCATATGATGAAATGGAACAACTACCAGTTTGTAATAAAAGTGGTATGCGAAGTGCTATATGGTGTGAACAAGCTGATACTGTTTGGGTGCCGATGGCAGGGGTTAAAACTAAAATTTGTAAATACCACAAATGGGTGCACTTAGATGAAAGTGAAGAATATTTAGTTAATAACGATTGTTACCCCATTGATAGAATGAAGCGTAAATCGTGGTTTGTTTTGCCACCTGTTTGGGAATGGTATTATAAAACTAAAGACCCTAATTATAAAACGTTAC
>JBMYXB010000139.1:0-5662 GCA_049608005.1 Vicingaceae bacterium | reverse complement strand
TATGCCAGACTATCCAAACGCTATAAAATCTAAATTACCAAAAGTAGGAATAACTATTTTTTCGGTAATGAGCCAATTGGCTGCAGAACATAATGCAATTAATCTTTCGCAAGGTTTTCCAGATTTTGAAAGCTCTGAAGAGTTGACAGGATTAGTGAGTGATGCTATGAAAAAAGGCTTAAACCAATATGCTCCTATGCCAGGGGTTATGGCTTTAAGAGAGCAAATTGCAATTAAAACAGCAAATCTTTACGGAGCAGAATACCATCCAGAAAGTGAAATTACGATAACATCTGGAGCAACTCAGGCAATTTATACTGCTATTGCTTCAACAATAACAGAAGGAGATGAAGTAATTGTTTTTACTCCAGCTTATGACTGTTATGTGCCAGCTATCGAATTAAATGGAGGAAGAACTGTTTTTGTACAAATGCACGCTCCAGATTATACAATAAATTGGGATCAGGTTAAAAAAATAATTAACCAACGAACCAAAATGATTATCATTAATACTCCTCACAACCCTACAGGAACAGTGTTGGAAGAAGAGGATATGTTAGCCTTAGAAAAAATAGTTTCAGGCTCCGATATTTTATTAATTAGCGATGAAGTTTATGAGCACATTATTTTTGATGGGAAGCAACACCAAAGCGTTTCTAAATACCCTGGGTTAGCAGAACGCTCTTTTATTATCTCTTCTTTCGGAAAAACATTTCATAATACTGGTTGGAAAATGGGGTATTGCTTGGCTCCAAAAAACTTAATGGTAGAGTTTAGAAAAGCACATCAATTTATTGTTTTTTCGGCAAATACGCCTGTGCAATATGCTTTAGCTGAGTACTTAAAAAATGAAAACAACTATTTAAGTTTAAATAACTTTTATCAAGAAAAAAGAGATTTATTTACCTCGTTAATTAAAGATTCTCGCTTTGAAATTTTACCTTCTTCAGGAACTTACTTCCAGTTATTAAGTTTTAAAGGTATTTCAGATAAAAGTGATACTGATTTTGCGATAGAATTAACAGAAAAACACAAGTTAGCGTCCATACCTGTTTCTGTTTTTTACCATCAAAAAGTAGATGAAAAAATATTGCGTTTTTGTGTTGCTAAAAAAGAAGATACTTTACAGCGGGCAGCAGCTATTATTAACCAAATATAATTGATTATTTTTGGTGGTATGGACTTAAAAGTAACCGCCATACAATCAGAATTACATTGGGAAAATGTTGATGAAAACTTAAAAATGTTTTCTGAAAAAATTGATGCTATTTCTGAGCATACAGATCTTATCATCCTTCCAGAAATGTTTAATACAGGCTTTTCTATGCAATCTAAAGAATTTGCTGAAACAATGGAAGGAAAGACAGTTACTTGGATGAAATATCAAGCAAAAAAAGCAAATGCTGTTATTGTTGGGAGTTTGATTATTAAAGAAGAAACTTCTTGTGTAAATTTCTACAACCGCTTAATTTGGGCAGAACCTAGCGGAGAACTTAAAACCTACGACAAACGTCATTTGTTTAGAATGGCAGATGAGCACGCTCATTTTACAGCAGGAACAGAACGTTTAATTATTGAGTATAAAGGGTGGAAAATTTGTCCGTTAGTTTGTTATGATTTACGTTTCCCAGTTTGGAGCAGAAACACCTCCAAAAATCAATATGAACTTTTAATTTACATTGCCAATTGGCCTGAGGCAAGAAAAGCACCTTGGAGCAAATTATTAGAGGCTAGAGCCATAGAAAATCAATGTTATGTTGTTGGAGTTAACAGAGTAGGTAAAGATGGTAAAGAGTTTGCGTATAGTGGTAATTCTGTTATTATCAACCCTAAAGGAGAATCAATAGCTAAGATACCTGAACACAAAAATTACACAGCAACAGTTTGTTTATCTTTAGATGAATTAAATTCTTTTAGAAAAGTGTTTCCGGTAGGAATGGATGCAGATGAGTTTGGTTTTACTCATTAACAGTCCAACTAATATCGTTATCCCAGTTGGCCCTTATTTTAATTTCTTTTTCGTAAAAAATTACTTTTTCAGGTTGTAATCCTTCAATGTAATTACCGGTGTTCCATTTTTGATTGTTGTTATTATCGATAATCAATTTTAATTCATAATTGCCAGGAGCAAGGTACTTGTATTGAGTGTTAGATGAGTCTTTTAAGAAACGTTCTTTAACTATTTTATCTTTTCTAAAAAGTTGAATAATATAATTTTCAGTAAAGTTTGGAGTAACTGTAAGGTTTATTATCCCATAATCAGCTTCTTTTTTTGTTTTGAATTTTGTGTAGAGCGTGTCGTTTTTTAATCCGTAAATATCTTCAAAAGTAGCAGGAGGTATAAAAAGTTCATACTCAGTATTTTCTTTAAAATTATAAGATAATTCAAGCTGATTTACTTTAATGTTTTTAAGGTCTGAAATGCTTATTAAAACACTGTCTTCATAAAAAAGAATGCTATCTGTATTATAATTAACAAGAGGTCGAGCAAGATCTATTATTATATTTTGATTTAAATCAAAACTGCTTTTTATATTGGTAGATACGGTTAAAGTAGTATCAATAAACTCATCGCTTTGCATAATTTTTACGCTGGCAGTATCAATTACTTCAGCACCATCTTTAAGCTCAATTTCTAAATTATCGAAAGCATCTTTAACTAAAAGCCACAAAGTTATACTGTCACCAGTTTCATTTTTTTCTTCAATATACCATTGCTTTTTAAAATGTTGATCTAAAGGATTTATAATTAGGTTTTGATTTGGTTGATTAAGTCTTATGTCAATTTTACCAAAAATTTTATTTTCAGCTTGTTCTACAAATTGTATGTCGCTTTCTTCTTCAAACAAATAAAGTGTGTTTTTTGAGCTGGCAGTGTCAACAGAAATAAGTGTATTACTAAAAGCAATTGCTTCATTAGGTAAATCAAATAAATAGTTGCTATTAATATCTTTTAAAGCAAACAATTTGTATTCGCCTTTAGCAATATTGGTAATTGTAAAAGCACCTTCTTTATCCGTTAAGGCAACATATCTTGGCAATTCTTTTAAAGGAACAGAATCTTCAAACTGATCGTAAAGCAACACAAAAACACTTTCTTTTTTAGATAAATTAAACGCATTTAAAACTGTTCCTGAATAAGATAAAGAATCTATAAAATTACCTGTAGAAAAAACATATTTATAATTAGGAAAAATATTGTTTTCGGTTATATCTGTAATGGCATTTCCAAAATTTAAACTGTAAGTGGTATTTTCTGAGAGTTCAGATTTTAATTTAATAACCAGTTTCTTTCCTTTAACAATAACCTCTGGAGGGGTTTCCATTAACGGAGAAATGATGAGTTGACTGGCAAGATTGTTTAGTTTAATATATTCATCAAACTTTACAACAATGCTATTTTCAGTAAAATTAGTTGCACCATTTATTGGGCTACTTTCTATTTCTTTTGGAGGCTCACTATCTTTTTCGCCACCAGTTAAAGGGCGAATTTGAGCACAAGAAACCAAAATTACCATCATTGCGAAAAATGAAGTAATCGCAATTAAAAATAAGCGAATATTTAATGTTTTTAAACTCAAAGAAGCGGAACGATTAATTGAATAATTTGGGTTAAATATTTTTCGTCAATTTCGTCAAAATCATTGAGCTGATCGCTATCAACATCTAAAATTAGTGCAACTTCTCCATTTTTATCAAAAACAGGAATTACAATTTCTGATTTAGAAGCGGCATTACAAATAATATGGTCAGGAAATTCATCAACATTAGGTACAATAATGTTTTCTTTTTTATGCCAAGCAGTACCACTAACACCTCTTCCTAGTTGAATTCTTGTACAAGCAATTGGTCCTTGAAAAGGCCCTAACACCAATTCGCTATTTTTTACAAAATAAACACCCACCCATAACCATCCAAAGCCATATTTTAATGCCGACATCATATTGGCCAAACTAGCTATCAAATCATCTTCACCCTGATTTAATGCAAAAATTTGTGGGTATATTTCTTTGTACCTTTCTTCTTTTGTAAGGTTATTGCTTACAATTAATTCTTCTGCCATAATGCAAATATAACGACACCAATTGGAATTAAAACAAAAAAAGCACTCCCGAAAATTTAGAGAGAACAGGTTAGTAAGGGGTTTTGTTTTGTGTTTAGAGGATCTTAATAGGAGTTCAACTGTATAATTTTTGGAAAGTTGAGTTTGAAACAATCCCCCTCCCTCCCTTTGAAAGGGGGAATAAAAATCTCGTTATTTAAAAAGTCCTTAAAGGGTTGCGTTAAGGATAGGAGCGGCATACTTTTTTAAAAAATTAATCCCCCTAGCCCCCTTAAAAGGGGGAACAAAAAGTGGAGGAATAAAAAAGATATAGCGGATAGCCTGTTAAAACGCCCAAAACATTAATGTTTATTTTTGTAAACAATGAAAGAGGTAGATTATATAATTGTTGGACAAGGTTTGGCGGGTTCGGTATTGGCGTATTCGCTAATGCAAAAAAATAAAAAAGTGTTGGTTGTTGATGAGGAGGCTGCATCGAGCTCTTCTAGGGTTGCAGCAGGATTGTGCAACCCTGTAGTTTTTAAACGGCTTACGCAAAGTTGGATGATTGATAAGGTTTTTCCATTGGCAAAGGAGTTTTATCGGGAGCAGGAAGAGTTATTAAAGGATAAGTTTTATTTTGATGTTCCGATTTATAAATTGTTTGTAGATAAAAAAGAACAAGAGTTTTGGAAGCAAGAAAGTAACGAACCTCATTTGTTTGATTGGATTGATGATAAGGTAGAACATCCTTTTGATAAAGAATTGGTAAACTATCCTTTTGGAGCTGCTAAAACATTACAATCTGGTTTTTTAAAAACAGTTAATTGGTTAGCTAGCTTTAGAGAATATTTGATAGAAAACGAGGCTTATCTTAATGCTAAATTTGATTATGATAAGATAGTATTTAATGAGAATGGTGCTAGTTGGAATAACTATTCTGCTCAAAAAATTATTTTTTGTGAGGGTTATCAAAGTATCTATAACCCCTATTTTGATTGGTTGCCTTTTAAATTGACTAAAGGAGAAGTTTTAACCATAAACTTTAAAAACCTTAAAGTAGATGCTGCGGTAAACAAAGGTGCTTTTTTGTTGCCTTTTGATGAAAATTATAAATTTGGAGCAACGTATAATTGGGATGATATTGATAATGAAGCTACAGTAGAAGGAAAGGAGCAACTGCTAAAAAGGGCTGAACGGTTTATTAATGATGAGGTAATTATTTTAGAACATAAAGCTGGTGTAAGACCTACGGTTTTGGATAGAAGACCTCTGTTGGGAATGCATCCAGAGCATGAACAATTAGCAGTTTTTAATGGTTTGGGAACTAAAGGCGTAATGTTAGCACCTTATTTTGCCAATAAAATGGTAAATTTAATTCTTGATAATGAGAAGCTTCCGAGTGAAGTTGATATTAAGAGATTTAATAAAAATCCCATCTAAATCTTCCCGAAGGGAAGACTTTCTTTATTAAACTCCCCCTTTGAAGGGGGTTAGGGGGATGTTGTTAACAGTAAATAAATTAAATGTTATGATGAAAAAACTATTACCAATTATAGCCATTACTTTTTTATTCTCAATTAGCTCGGTAAATGCTCAAAAAGTGTTTACAGTTAAATA
>JBMYXB010000138.1:0-5694 GCA_049608005.1 Vicingaceae bacterium | reverse complement strand
TTCTTCTTTATGTATTGCATCTCCAGTAATGTATGATTTCGTAAACAAGAAATCAAATAAGGAATAAAATATAATTGTAAAAGATATAAAAGCTTCGATAGAAATATCGGAGCTTTTTTTTGCCTTATTACTAACTAAATTAAATTTTAAGGAAGGCTGTTAAATTGCTTACATTTGCTTTCAAATAAAAAGAAAGATGAATTACGTGTTGTTATTTGGAATGCCAGGAGGAGCGGAACTATTTTTTATAGTACTGGTTATCATTATGCTTTTTGGTTCTAAAAAGATTCCTGAGCTTGCAAGAGGTTTAGGTAAGGGAATGCGTGAAATTAAAAATGCGACAGGAGACATTCAAAGAGAAATCAGAGAAGGAGCAAAAGACATTAATGATTTAAAAGATAAAGTTAATGTTGAAAAACAGGTTAAGAATTTAATTAAAGAAGATAAAGAAAAAAAAGCTTCAGTTGATAGTTCTCAGGAACCGACAGCAAATAAAGAAGCAGTTAAAGGGGTTGATAATGTAGAGTCTAATTCAAAAAGCTCATCACCTGAAGCAGTTACTCAAACTGTAAGTAGAAGAAGTCCTTACGAAAAACAAGAGCCACAAAATCCAACAACCGATAACGATTAATGGAATACGTTTTATTAATAGGTGGTTTAATTGTTTTAATTGTTGCTGGAGAAATACTAGTTAGAGGAGCTGTTGGTATTGCCTTAAAATTTAACATTCCTACTTTGGTTATTGGTATGACCATTGTTTCTTTTGGAACATCCGCACCAGAGCTTTTGGTGAGTTTAAAGGCAGCTCTTAATAATCATCCCGAATTAGCAATAGGAAACGTAATAGGCTCTAATGTTGCCAATATAGCTTTGGTATTGGGTATTACAACTATGATATTACCCATAACAGTAAAAAGAACATCAGCCACTGTTGATTGGCCTATAATGATGGGAACAACCATTTTGTTTTTTGTATTCATTTCTAACCAAACAATAGAATGGTATGAAGGAGCTATTTTTACAGCGGGTTTAATTGCTTTTAATTACTATATGTTTTGGGATGCTAAGCGCAATAATAAAACAGAAGAATTAGAAGAAGATGTTGAAGAAGTAAAAAAGTCAAGTTTAGGTTTAAATATACTTTTTATAGCTCTTGGTGCTGTTGGCTTAGCTTTTGGTGCGAGTTGGTTGTTAGATGGAGCAGTAGAAATTGCTTCTAACTTTGGAGTGAGTGAACATGTTATTGGTGTTACAATTGTAGCTTTTGGAACCAGTGTTCCTGAATTAATTACATCTGTTGTGGCGGCATTTAAAAAACATACGGATATATCAGTTGGAAATTTAATAGGGTCTAATATTTTTAACTTGCTAGGAGTTATTGGTATAACTGCAATGGTAAAAGAAATTCCTGTTTCAAATCAAGTTTTAACTGGTGATGCTTATTGGTTGTTGGCAATATCATTGTTGGTATTTCCGTTAATGATAATTGGATTTAGGATAAATCGTTTTAGAGGGTTTATACTTTTTGCAGCCTATTGTATTTATATTTATTTTGTGGTATCAAAATTGGTTATAGCCAGTTAGATTTTTTTATTATAGTTAATTGAAAGCATTTTTTTCCATATTATTTTTATTTATTTCTGTTGGATTATTTGCCCAACAAGGAATAGATGATGTTGATTATAAATATGATAAAGAATTTTTAGAAACTCTTGTTCAGGCTAAAATTGATTCGTTTAGAGAAAGTAAAAACCTACCCATTTTTGAGGAAGATGATATTTTAAATCAAGCAGCAGAAGATCAAACTTTTTATATTTTAAGATCAGGTAGAGTTGACCATAAACAGCCTTCCGAAAAAAAGAGCACACCATTTAAAAGAGCTTTATATTACAACGGAATGCATGGAACTGTTGGAGAAAATTGTTATCGATTAATAGTAGATTCTTACGTTAAACTCCCTGGAGAAACAAAAAAAACAAAACTTAAATCGTATGATAATGTTGCCAAAGCAATTGCAGTAAATTGGTTTAATTCTAAAGAGGGAGTAAAAGTTCTGAGCAACGCAAAATATGTTAATTATGGTGTTTCAATTTTATTAGAAGAAGAGGAAGGTAAAAAAACGTTAGTTGCTACTCATGTAGTAGGTTCTCAACCTTTTGTGTTGCCTGTTGGAGCTAAACCGATGAAAGATGATTTTGGGATAAAGCCTTACGATAAAACCAAATGTGCCGAAATTGACAAGAAATATTCTTATTTACCCCATTTAATGTCGGACAATATTTTCTTTAAAAACGGAGAAATTTATTTTTATTTTCATGATTTAGAATTATTAAAAAAGGTATTGAAAGATCCGGGTGATGGAGTAGCTATTGATATTATTGGTAGAAACCAATTTAAATGTGGTGAAGGAAATAAAGTTTACCCCTCTAAAGTACACAAAGGAGTTTTGTTAGAACCTATTTCAAAATCACAACTTTTCGGAAAAAATGAAATTAAAAAAGGGAATGAATTAGAAGTTTCACTAGGGCCAATTCCTGAATATATTGATACCAACAATGTAGAGTTTAACTTACTAATTTTAAAGAGTAGTTGTTTGTGTCAAACAATAGTTTACAACAGTTTAGGTGGCGAAAACTTAACATCGTTAGATTTAAATTTTATGTTAGATACACTAGCAGTGAGTAGTAGAGCTGATTCAGTAATGAATCAACTAAGCTTTACTGTTCCTTTTGAATTGAATAAAGCCGAGTACAATAGTGCCGATTTAAAACCATTTTTAGATTCTTTAAGTTTAAATAGATTTAGTTTAAAAAGTATAAATGTAGTAGCTTATTCATCTTTAGATGGAAATGTAAAAGCCAATGAAATTATTCAACAAAAAAGAGCCAATAGCATTTTAAAAGTAATTAAGCAGTATAAATTACAAGATGTAGAAACCAATGTGGTAACTAAAGAAAATTACGAAGGTTTTTATGAATCAATAAAAGGTTCGCCTTATGAAGAAGAACTATCTGCACTATCAAAAGAAGAATTACGGGCATTTATTAATTCTGAAGATCTTAAATATGATTTAGAACCTTATTTAGCGAGTCAACGAAAAGCAGAAATAACGCTTACGGTAGAAAAAATATTTATGGACGAATCTCTTTTTGGAGTATTGCCAAATTGGTTTAAAAAAGCTTTAGGAGAAAAAGATTACAATAAAGCAAAAGTTTACCAATCAGTAATGCTTAAAAATATTGATAATGGTAATGTTGGTGCAGATAAAATTTTAGATGTTAAAATTCCACATTCAAAAGAAACAGTTCCGTTTATCAATAATCAAATTGCTTTAAGGTGGTATTTATCTAAAACAAACAATAAAGATAGTTTAAATAGAACATTGCTTAGAGAAGTTGAAACCCAATTGGTGGTTGATCCTACTAATGAATTTTTAAGGTATAATAAAATGGTATTAAGGTTACTTATTTTTTCTGCTAATTATAGTTCTGAAACAGATCCAAGAACTTTATTGAGAGATATTAGAGCATTAGCAAATACAAGCATTGAAAAATGGATGATTAACCGTTTGGTGTTGAATTACAATATTATTTCGGCAGATTATTATTATGATAATAAGAAATTTAGAGAAAGAGAAAAAGCGCTTAAAAGTGTTAAAAATGCCTTGTTTTCTTCTAAGTTGGATAGAGATCAGAGTTTAAGAATTGCTAATTATTTTATGTTTCAGTTAAGAATAGACTGGGCAATAGAGTTAATGAAACCATTTGCTGAGAAAGAAAATATAGATGAAGAATTTCTTTATACATTTTTAACAGTTGCTATTTACAATACAGAAAAAGTTTCTCCAAAAGAGCTTGTAGGCTTTATGAATAAAGCAAAAGAGTTAAATAAGGAACGCTTTTGTAAACTGTTTGGATACCCAAATATGAGCTTTCAAAACCTCAAAAATGTAGAAGTTAAGAAGCTCTATTGCGAAACTTGTAATTAATTTTTCTATTTTGTCATCTCCCAAGATGTCATAGTAAGCTTGTCGAACTATTATCGAAGGGTAAGTAAAAGATTTGCTCATGACTTTTAAACCGAATAACAAAAAAGTAATTAATGCGTGGACCATGTATGATTGGGCCAACTCTGTTTATCCGTTAGTAATTACTTCAGCTATTTTCCCAATTTTTTATGAAAGTACTACACCAGAAAGAGTGTTGTTTTTTGGAGTTGAATTCGTGAATACAGAAATTTACTCCTACGTTATTTCTTTATCCTATTTAATTGTCACCTTTTTATCTCCCTTACTTTCAGGTATTGCCGATTACGCTGGAAACAAAAAAAGTTATATGCAGTTTTTCTGTTATTTAGGAGCTGTTTCGTGTATAAGTTTTTTCCTTTTTAACAAAGTCCCGCTAGAATTGGGGATGATTTCAGTATTGCTTGGAAGTATCGGTTTTTCAGGGTCTTTGGTGTTTTATAATGCTTATTTACCAGAAATTGCAACACCCGATTTGCATGATAAAGTGAGTGCTAAAGGATACTCTAGAGGCTACATTGGAGCATCATTATTATTAATAGTTTGTTTGGTGTTAATACAAGGTTTTGGTATGTCAGCTTCTTATGCTTTTGTATTAACTGGTTTATGGTGGTTAGGATTTAGTCAAATTACATTTAGAGGTTTACCTAGTAATGTTTACAATCATAATCCAAAAGGAAATAAATTGAGTAAAGGTTTCCAAGAATTGAAAAAG
Organism: Vicingaceae bacterium; assembly: GCA_049608005.1. GTDB lineage: Bacteria > Bacteroidota > Bacteroidia > Flavobacteriales_E > Vicingaceae. The sequence continues at coordinate 955 of JBMYXB010000138.1, read as the reverse complement.
GTTTGGCAAGAATTAAAAACACAAAAAAGCTTAAAACGTTTTTTAGCTGCATACTTCACGTATAGTATGGGAGTACAAACGATAATGATAATGGCAGTTTTTTTTGGTACTAAAGAAATTGCTTGGGGAGAAGGAGAGATGCAAACAGGATTAATTGTTAGTATATTGGTTATACAGTTTATTGCCGTTGCTGGAGCTTACTTAATGGCTTATTTATCTAAAAAAATAGGAAACATTAAAACCTTAGGTATTGTTGTATTTATTTGGGCAATAATATGTGTTGTTGCTTATGCATTTGTTTACACACCATTACATTTTTATTTAATTGCTGCCACTATTGGTTTGGTAATGGGAGGGATACAGTCACTCTCAAGATCAACTTACTCAAAACTGTTGCCAGAAACAGAAGACCATGCGTCTTATTTTAGTTTTTATGATGTACTTGAAAAACTAGGTATTGTTATCGGAACTTTCTTTTTTGGATTTATTGAGGGAATGTTTAGCATTAGAGAATCTGTTTTAATGCTAATTGTGTTTTTTGTGATAGGTTTTTTACAGCTATTAAGAATCCCTAAGACAGAAGCGTTAAGAGGGGAGTAGTTGTTAACCTCTACCTCAAAACGGTTAAACTACCTTTAAGCGTTTCGGTTGCTCCTGCGGTGGTCGTATAATTGAGTACATAAAAGTAAGTGCCTTCAGGGCAAATTGCCCCAGCTGTAGTTCTGCCATCCCAAATGGTGTATTGAGTGTTGGGTGTTAGGTGTTGAGAATTTGCTCCCTGAGCGGAGTCGAAGGGCGAAAATTCTGCATTCTTAATTTTTTCTCCCCACCTATTAAAAACTTCAACATTAAGCTCTTCAATTAAGTTAGCTCCAGTAATTTGTATTACAAAATTATCATTATTGTTATCTCCATTAGGCGTAAAAATATTAGGGATAATAAAGCTAATTTCATC
>JBMYXB010000137.1:0-5858 GCA_049608005.1 Vicingaceae bacterium | reverse complement strand
CCGGTACCTTGCGGTACGCTGGTTTTCAAGACCAGTGCATTCGACCACTCTGCCATATCTCCGCGGCAAAAGTAGCAATTGATTTCATATTTAAAATGATTTTTCCTTTTTTTTTGAAAAAAAAATATTCATACATAAAATAACTCTCTATAAATGTGCCGATTATCAATTATAAATAAATAATGAGAAAGATAAATAGTAATTTTACGCTAATTAGTAAATACCTATGAAACAACTATTATCAATACTATTTATATGCTTATTTTCTTTTAGCAGCTCTGCTGGTAATCTTAAAGCATACTTTACTTACTGCACATTTAACTCTCCTGCAGATGGTCCATATATAGAAACCTACCTAAATGTAATTGGTGGCTCTGCCATATACGGTAAAACTGCTCAAAACACATTTCAAGGAGAAATAGAAATTACCTATATTTTTAAACAAGGTGAGGAAATTATAAAGTTTAAAAAATATAACTTACTAAGTCCAGAAATCTCAGATTCTCTTTCTGAAAGAGTAAATTTTATGGATCAGCAACGTATTCCTCTCCCAAATGGAAATTATCAATTTGACATTTCTATTAGAGACATTAATTCAAATGACCCTCCGTTTAATTCTACTCAAAAATTGATAGTTGATTACCCTGCCAATAAAGTTAGTATTTCTGATGTACAGTTAATTGAATCTACTAAAAAAGCAACTAACACATCTATTTTAACTAAAAGTGGTTTAGATATAATTCCATATACTTCCGACTTTTACTCTGAAGAATTTGAAAAAATTGCTTTTTACAGCGAATTATATAATATTGACAAAAAAATTGGCGAAAATGAAGATTATTTAATCTCATATTTTATAGAAAGTTATGAAGGACAATTGGTTGTAGGTAACTACAAAAGCTTTAATAGAGAAAAAGCAAAACCGGTTAGCAGCATCCTTAAAACTTTTAATATTAAAGAATTACCTTCTGGAAATTACAATTTAGTTATTGAAGCAAGAGATAAAAGTAACAACCTTATCATTAACAAAAAAGTTTTTTTCCAAAGAAGCAATCCTTCTGTTTCACCAATTTTAATGACAGATGATTTCCAAAAAACTTTTGTTAGTAAATTAAGTAAGAGTGAACTTATAGAGCACATCAAAAGTATTGAACCAATAGCTACCAATGTTGAAAAAGATTTTGCTGAAAACCAATTAAATTCTGATGATGAAGAATTAATGCGCCAGTTCTTTTATAACTTTTGGTTTTCTAGAAATGAAACAGATCCTGAAGGAGAATGGAACAAATACTATAAAGAAGTTAAAAAAGTAAATGAACTCTTTTCTACTGTTATTACTAAAGGCTACTCAACAGACAGAGGGCGATTATTCTTAAAATATGGTAAACCAAATACACGTTCTGTTTTCCCTAGTGAACCAAGTGCTTACCCATACGAAATATGGCATTATCATAAAATAGAAAACTTTAGTAATAAACGATTTGTTTTCTATAGTAGAGATTTATCAACTAATGAATATCCTTTAATTCACTCTACAATGCCAGGCTATATTAATAACCCACAATGGAAAATTCAAGTTTATAAAAGAACGAATCAACCAGCTGATTTAGAGAATGGCAACAATAGACAGCATTATGGTGGAAGAGCTGATGACTATTTTAACAACCCAAGATAAATTTTAAATTTTGACTGAAAAAATAGCAGTTGTAATCCTTAATTGGAATGGTAAATCTTTTTTAGAACAGTTCTTACCATCTGTTACAAAGTATTCTGAAAATGCCAGAGTAATTGTTGCTGACAATAATTCTACTGATGATTCTATTTCATTTCTTGAAAAAAATTATCCTAATGTAACGTTACTTATTCTGGATAAAAACTATGGGTTTGCAGGAGGTTACAATAAAGCTTTAAAGCAAATAGACTCAGAATACTATGTCTTACTCAATTCTGACGTTGAAGTAACTGAACATTGGTTAACTCCAATGATAAAACTCCTTGAAAATGATAAAACGATAACAGCTTGTCAACCTAAAATTAAAGCATATCATCAAAAATCACATTTTGAGTATGCTGGTGCAAGTGGTGGATTTATAGATAAATATGGTTACCCCTTTTGCAGAGGTAGAGTTTTTGAAACATTAGAAAAAGACTCTCAACAACACGACACAGTTGAAGAAATTTTTTGGGCATCTGGAGCTAGTTTATTTATTAGAGCTAAAGATTACCATGATATTGGTGGTTTAGATGAATTTTTCTTTGCGCACATGGAAGAAATTGATTTGTGCTGGCGTTTAAAAAATATAGGTAAGAAAATTATGGTGTGCCCCTCTTCTACTGTTTACCATGTTGGCGGAGGAACATTAAACAAAGTTAAGCCTCAAAAAACATTTTTAAATTTTAGAAATAGCTTACTCACCCTACACAAAAACTTGCCGAAAAATAAACGATTTTTTATAATTGTAATTCGCTTATTACTAGATGGTTTAGCTGGAATAAAATTTTTGCTTTCTTTACAACCAAGCCATACTTGGGCAATAATTAGAGCTCATTTTTCGTTTTACGGAGCTATTAAGCAAAACAATGTTAAACGACAAGAGATCAAAACAGCCAACTTAAAAGGTATTATTGATAAATCTGTTGTTTTAGAATACTTCTTAAGAAAGAAAAAAACATATAACGAAGTGATAAAATAAAGTGCTAATTCTTGTTATAACAACAAGAAAGTGTAAATTAGCCGCCAAATCAAAATTTTGATATTAGAATGGGAAGACCAGCAACGAAGCCAACAAAACTTAAAGACGGATTTTATTTAGAAATTAGAAATAAAGGAAGTAAGTCTGGAATTAAGATTATGAGAGAGACTGAAAAAGCAATGAATATTGCTATCAGAGAGTATGAGAAAGTTAAGGATGTTGTAATTTTAGGAGAATTTGTTAACGGAAAACCAGTAGCAAAAGCAAAAAAGAAAAAGTAGTAAATCAACTACATTTCTAATTCTGCCAGTTTAATTATTATTTTTTCAATCTTCTTTTTAACCTGAAAAGAAGTGCAGTTATAATTATTTATAATTATAGCAAATGCTATGTTATGCTTATTTTTTGAAGTAACATAACCTGCATAACTCTTTACACGAGTCATTGTGCCACTTTTAGCATAAACTTTTCCGTGAGCTGCTGTGCCTTTAGCAAAGTTCCTCATAGTTCCTGATTTACCTGAAACAGGCAATGATTCAATAAACAACTCCTTATTTTTACTTTCATTCATGTATTTAAGAATACCTACTAATTGCTTAGCAGTAACTCCGTTAAACCTCGAAAGTCCGCTACCATCATTCACATAAAACCCATTAACATCTAATTCTTTTTCTTTCCAAAACAGTGTGGTTGCTTGAGTGCCCGAACCAGTATCACCACTTTTATACTTAAAAACACCTATCTGATTCATTAAATGTTCGGCATATAAATTAATACTGTGTCTATTTGTCAAATTAATTATATCTATCACTTTAGGCGACCAACTTGTTACTATTGTTCTTTTCTTTTGTTTCTCGGGTAATTGTCCTTTGTGTTTTAATTTTCTAATAGTTGTAGATGGATTTGCTAACCTTATTCCTAACCTTCTCAATTCCATGTCTAACTCAAAAGCAGTTAAATAAGCTGGATCTGGTATTGAGCCTTTTACTTTAAAGTTCTCTTTATTAATTGGAATTCCACCTTTAAAAATTCTTTCTTCTTGATAGGGCGCTCCAAAAATGTATGACAAATCTTTTTTTGTAAGCATACTCTTAACATGATTATCAAATTTTAAATTTGGAATGTAAGGGTTAATGCATGTAATGTTAGTAGAATCACCTTTCTTATAGGAAGAAAAATCTACCTCGCATTTATTTTCATAAATAGACAAACCACAAGGACCAGCTCCATAATAATTACCTAAATCAGCCCAAATCCAAGTTGCAGGTATCATCTGCTCATCAAAAATAGCGGCATTGGCTATTACCCTGCCATTAATCGAATCTATACCTAAATTATGTATTGCTTTTGCCCACTTCCCAATAAAATCACCATATTGTTTTGGAAATCTCTGAGAGCCCAAACAAGGGTCTCCACCTCCATCAATAAAAATATTTCCATTTAAAACACAATTTGAATCAATTTCTCCAGTATATTTTATTCTTGTAGGAAACCTTTTGTTAGGACCTAATAATTCAAGCGCAGTAGCGGTTGTTACTAATTTCATTGTAGATGCAGGCACCAAACTTCTGCTAGAAGAAATTCCTCCAATCATTATATTAGAATCTATATCTAATGCGTAAAAACTAATAGAAGCATTTTTTAAATCTTCATCAGCTATCATTTCTTTTAAGGCATTATTAACGTCTTTAATGGTTTGAGAAAAAACATTTAAACTCATTAAAAAAAATGCTATGACGAAAATTTTTCTCACTAATTTTTCATTTGTTTAGTTGAATAAGTATGTGCTAATTCTAATTTTTTAAAACGTTCTTCATCAATTAAAGAACAACCCGACTCTAACAACTCAAAAACCTCCATTTCTCTTTCTTTATGATAAGGTTTAGCTGTTTTAAATATATCTAAATTATCTTCAAATTCGGCTAAAGTGTTTTTGGTAAAATCTAAGTTTTTATTTTTAGAGGTAATTCCAATTAAAACCATTTGGTTTTCTTCGCATTTAAACGATTTTATGTCATTTGCTGTTATATGCTCTAAATACTTAATATTTTTCAACGCTTTATCTAAAACAATGTCGCTAAACATTTCTACCAACTCCTTTACTTTCGGTGATTTCTTTTTGTTCAGTTCTTCCCACTCTTCTGTATAAACATTGTTAGATATTAAAAAATGTTTGAATTCATTTTCTAATTCAGCTAACTCTTCATTTGATAAACACCTGTACTTCATTTTATTGCTTTAGAATATTTAAAAAGTAAAAATACAGCAAATTAGCTTAACCAAACAATAATACCTATACCCTATTAAAACAAGTTAAAAGCACATTGACTTTCTCATATTAAAATCGTAACTTCGTTTAACAACAGTTTTATATCACATTAAAACGTGACATAGAATGACGTTACCTGCAAGCAAAGAAGAAAAAACGAAAACTGAATTAAATATGACTGCACAAATCCATAACTGTTTTATAGCTTCTCCAAGTGACACAATAAAAGAAAGAGAAATCTGCACAAAAATCATTAATGAAATAAATAGATCAATAGGTCAGTCATATAATTTTAGAATTGACACCTTGAAATGGGAAGAAAACACAAGACCTAGTGTTGGAGAATACAGTCAAAAAATTATTTCAGAGCAATTAGGAACCGATTATGATATCTTCATAGGAATAATGTACAAGAAATTTGGTACAAAAACAAAATCGGCAAATTCAGGAACAGAAGAAGAATTCAATAACGCTTACAATAAATATATAAAATCAGAAGATGTTGAAATAATGTTCTATTTCAATGATGAGCCTACTAAATTAAGCCAAGTAGATACTGACCAATATGAAAAAGTAAAATTGTTCAAACGAAAAATTGCTGATTTAGGTGTATATTATTGGAATTATGATGGTATTGAAAACTTTGAAGAAAACCTCAGGAATCATTTGTATGATTACTTTTTAAACAAATACAATAAAACTTCAAATTCAAGTCATACGGAAAGCTTAAAAGATTCAATAAGAAAAATATTAGCCAATAGATTAAACGAATCTTTATCTGCTTTTTCTGACCAACCATTAGTATGGACTGAACCAGTACTTAGTCGAACAAATGATATTTCAGAGAATCCAAATGAAAATTTTGAAAGACGTATTAAGTTAGAGAATTTTATAAA
>JBMYXB010000136.1:0-5877 GCA_049608005.1 Vicingaceae bacterium | reverse complement strand
AAGATACTGAAATTCAGTAAATTGCACAACTTTTTCTAAATGCACAACAGGTATAACTAATATTTATTCTACTCAACAATAAACCAATTGTTAAGTAAATTTTCTCTATTATATTTCATTGGTTTTTTTGTTTGATAATCAATTAATTCTTTGCCTGCAGCTTCTAAAATTGCTTGTCCTGCTGCAGTGTCCCACTCCATAGTTGGCGAAAACCTAGGGTATATGTCGGCAAAACCTTCGGCAACTAAACAAAATTTTAATGAACTTCCCATAGCAATAACATTTAATTTAGGGTGTTTTTGTTTAAGCTTTTTAAAAAAAGCTGTTGTTTCTTTAGAGTTATGAGAGCGACTACCAAAAGCAATAAAGTTATTTCTCAACGTTTGGATCGGCAGTGTTTTACTATTTTTAAGAATATTATCTAATAAATAATTTTCATTATTTATAGAATCAATTTTATAAGCACCAACATTTTCTACACCAAAATATAAAGTGTTTTTTACCGGTACATAAATAACACCTATTATTGTTTTTCCGTTTTTTACTAAGGCAATGTTAACTGTAAATTCACCATTTCTTTTTATAAATTCTTTAGTGCCATCTAAAGGATCAACAATCCATAAAAGGTTCCAATCTTTTCTTTCAGAATAAGCTATGTCTCTTCCTTCTTCACTTAAAATAGGTATTTTGGTTTTAGATAAATACTCCATTATTTTTATATGAGCTTTTTTATCAGCCAGTGTTAAAGGGCTTTTATCTGATTTTTCTACTATATCAAATTGTAAAGAGTTATATACATTTAAAATTTCGTAACCAGCTTTAATCGAAGCATTAATGGCAATCTCTAATTCTAATTTGTACTTCATAATACTATCAGTGTAACTTAATTTGTGATATTAAAATTAAAACTTTTATTTTTGAGTTGATTTTTAAATACAAAATGAAAGAAAACAAGTCTATAATAATTTTTTTAATAAAAGCAATAGGGCTTTATTTACTGTGGTTTTTAATTTACGATTTATGGCTAAAAAAAACAGGTGTTTTTGATGATTTAGTTGTAGATAATGTAGTTTACTTTTGTGTCCAAATTTTAACGGGATTAGGTTATATGATTAATGTGGATTATCATAGCCTTGGTATACCTGGTGGGGCAGCACAAGTTTTTGTTGGTTCTGGATGCAATGGGGTAGAAATGATGGCACTTTTTGCTGGTTTTGTAATAATTTTTGAAGGAAACTGGAAACATAAACTGTGGTTTATCCCTTTAGGAATCATTATTCTTCATTTTTTAAATATATTAAGAGTTATAAGTTTAATGTTTATTGCACATGATTCATTAGAAAGCTTAGATTTTAATCATAAATATACGTTTACTATAATTCTTTACATACTAACATTTGTGGGCTGGATGATATGGGTGAAATATTTTTCTAAAACAAAAAAAAGTGCTAAAAATTTTTAAAAATAAAAAATTAGCAGTAGTTGGTTTTCTTTTAATGTTTGTATTTATTTTTTTTAGAGAAAACGTATTGTTAATCATTAATGCTTTTATAAGCGATCAAAACACAAATAGAGCTTATTCTTATTGGTTTTCAGATATATTTCAATCTTTAACAAAAGATCAATTATACCTTAGTAAATGGGTTGTTTCTTTTTTGTTTACTTTTTTAACAGCTCTTTTAACAGTTTTTACATTACACCAATGGTTTAAAAATAATAGTTTCACAAAAATTATTATCACTATTTATTTGGCTACTTCTCTGCTTACACTAGCAGTTGGCTTAATTGGGTATTTTAGTGTAGGTTTTTTTCAAGTTTACCCTTTTTTAAGAAGAGTGTTTGGAATTATTCACTCTCCAGTACCATTTTTTTTATTTTTCTTACTCTTTTATTTAAAAACTAAAGAAGCGAATAGTTAAAATTAATTAGAGAAATAACTCTTTTAATTTTGTTATCCAACCAAGTAAGGAGTTGTTTCGTATTAAATAAAGAAAAAATAAAAACAAGCATATTTAAATAATTATTACATTTGCAGCAGATGAAAACAAAAATTAAATATATACTACCAATAACATTCTTTGCTTTAATGATGTTATTACCTAATATTGATATTTATGCCAATTGCTTTGATCTTGTTGGGTGTTGTGCAAATACACTACCAGAAGGGTTTTGTGATACTTGCGGGCCTTGCCCAGAAGTGCCTATTGATGGTGGTATTAGTGCTCTTTTAGTTGCAGGTGTTGCTTATGGTGCAAAACGCGTTTATGGAAAATCAAAAGCTTAAAACTTAATTTAAACATTAATAAATATTTAATCCGAATTAATTAATTCGGATTTTTTTATGCTATTATTTTTTATCAAACTTTCTTCTTTTTTAAAAAAGGATAATAACCTGAGTTCGACATAAGAACTAGTTTTACAAAACAGCATAGTCAAAACATTATCAGCATGTTAGGGCTTATCGAATTAATAATTTCAACTCTTTTTATTTAATGTTTAAGCTAAAACCCCATAAATACGCAATTTTCTTCCTTAAATTTTAGGTAACTAGCCCGCTAGTTATCTAAAATTATAAGTCGAACCTCACATATTTATTGAATTTTATCAATAAATCTTATATCGAACTCAGGTTAATAACTATCTTTGATGCTCTCTAAAAAAATAAATTATGGGTGTTGATAAAGAAATATTCGATTTAATTGATGAAGAAGCTACAAGACAAAAAGAAGGGGTAGAACTTATTGCGTCAGAAAATTATGTGAGTAATGATGTAATGGAAGCTATGGGGAGCATCTTAACCAATAAGTATGCTGAAGGATTACCATTTAAAAGATACTATGGTGGTTGTGAAGTAGTGGATGAAATAGAAGACTTAACCAGAGAAAGAGCCAAACAATTATTTAATGCCGAATGGGTAAATGTGCAACCTCATTCAGGAGCACAAGCAAATGCTGCGGTTATGTTAGGAGTTTTAAATCCTGGCGATAAAATTTTAGGCTTTGATTTATCTCATGGAGGGCATTTAACACATGGTTCGCCAGTAAATTTTTCGGGTAAATTATACCAAACCTCTTTTTATGGGGTAAGTAAAACTACTGGTACGGTTGATTATGAAGCTATGGAAGAAGTAGCTTTAAAAGAAAAACCACAATTAATTATTGCTGGAGCTTCGGCATATTCGCGCGATTGGGATTATGCTAGAATGAGAGCTTTAGCCGATAAAGTAGGTGCTTTATTACTGGCTGATATTTCGCATCCATCAGGATTAATAGCTAGAGGTTTATTAAATGATCCATTACCACATTGCCATATTGTAACTACAACAACCCACAAAACTTTGCGTGGACCAAGAGGCGGAATGATTATGATGGGCAAAGATTTTGAAAACCCTATGGGGCATAAAACCATGAAAGGAGTAACAAAAATGATGAGCCAAGTGTTGGATGGAGCAGTTTTTCCTGGGACACAAGGTGGGCCGTTAGAGCACGTTATAGCAGCAAAAGGCGTGGCATTTAAAGAGGCTATGTCTGATGAATATATGGATTACTGTATTCAATTAATGAAAAATGCCAAAGTAATGGCAGAAGAATTAGTGAAAAAAGGTTACGGAGTTATTTCTGGAGGAACAGATAACCACAGTATGTTAATAGATTTACGATCTAAAGATATTACTGGAAAAGATGCTGAAAATTTATTGGTTACCGCAGATATTACCGTAAATAAAAACATGGTTCCTTTTGATGAACGCTCTCCATTTGTTACTTCGGGTATTAGAGTAGGTACAGCAGCCATTACTACCAGAGGTGTAAAAGAAGCTGAAATTGTAAAAATTGTTGAGTTTATAGATCGTGTAATTACCAACAGAGATGATGAAGCCGTTATTGATGCCGTAAGAACAGAAATCAATGAAATGATGAATAAATATCCTTTATTCGCATAAGCGTTATTGCGAGCAAAGTGTAACAGAACAAAGTAAGCTAATTGTTAAATGAATTTACTTTTTTGTTATAGGCTCACAATAAGGAATAATAAAAATAAAGCTGTCTTTTCTCTTTTATCTAAGAGTAAAGCGGTTTAAAATCTTAAAAGAATGATAAAAGCAAACGATGCAACCATAAAAACATGGTTGGAAGTACCTGAAAATTCAGACTTTCCAATTCAAAACATACCTTTTGGAATAGCTAAAGCAAATAATGAAATTTTTGTAGCAACACGAATTGGAAATACTGTAATTAATATTTATAAATTGGCCTTAATGGGTTGTTTTAATAATATTGATGCAGAGTTTTTTAACGAAGATAAACTTAACGACTTTATGTTGTTAGGAAAACACGCCACTAGAGATGTTAGAAATGAAATTTCAGACGTTTTTAATGTTAAAAATGAAGCTAAAAAAGCAGAATTGCAAGATGTTTTAACGCCTGTTAATCAAGTTGAAATGTTAATGCCAATTGCTATTGGTGATTATACCGATTTTTATTCTAGCGAGCAGCATGCTTATAATGTTGGTTGTTTATTTAGAGATCCTAACAATGCCTTGTTACCCAACTGGAAGCACATTCCGGTAGGTTACCACGGAAGATCAAGCTCTATTATTCCTTCAGGAGTAGATTTTCATAGACCAAAAGGACAGAAAAAACCGCCCACAGCAGAAGTTCCTGTTTTTGGGCCATCTAACTTATTGGATTTTGAATTAGAAACAGCTTTTTTTACCTATGATGGAAATGCTTTAGGAGATTCAATATCTACTGATGAAGCAGATGATTTTATTTTCGGAATGGCTTTATTGAACGACTGGAGTGCTAGAGACATACAAGGTTGGGAATATGTGCCACTAGGTCCTTTCTTAGGAAAGAACTTCGCATCACACATTTCTTGTTGGATTGTTACCTTAGATGCTTTAGAACCTTTTAGAACTGCAGGTCCAGTACAAGAACCTAAGGTTTTACCTTATTTAGAATATAAAGGAAATAAGCATATTGATATTAATTTAGAAGTGTTAATTCAGCCAGAAGGTGGAGAGGAAACATCTGTAGCAAAATCTAATTACAAGTACATGTATTGGAACATGAACCAACAATTGGCACATCATTCTGTAAATGGTTGCGATATTAGAGTTGGTGATTGTATGGGCTCTGGAACTATTTCTGGTCCAAAAGAAGGGGAGTTTGGATCTATGTTAGAAATTAGCTGGAAAGGAACAAAAACGGTACCTATGAAAGATGGTACTGAACGTAAATTTATCAATGATAACGATACTGTTATTATGAGAGGTTTTGCAGAGAAAGATGGTGTAAGAATTGGTTTTGGCGAGGTTGCAGCAAAAGTATTGCCTGCAAAGTAGTATTTTAAACCGTTCATTGCGGGCTTGATCCGCAAACTCATAATTAAGAGTAGTAGTTTAGCGTAGAATGGTAGATTCTTAAACAAAATGAATTTCTCCTTTGAACTTATCAGTTTTGTTGTAGTCGTTCCCCAAGACATCGGGGATCCAGAGTTGAAATACTAAATGTTGTCTGAAGATCTAATTATTTAGATTTGTATCATTCTTAAAAAGATAGGTAAGTGTAGTTATAAACTAAGCTTAATTTTAATTAAAAGAGCGTGTAATAACCTTGGGTCAACACTTTCGTGGGGAACTGGAATTTGAAGCATAAACAAATCATCACACAAAGGTTTATGCCTAATTTAATTGGAGCTTGAATTTTCCTCAATTAAACAAAATAAATTCCCCCTTTGAAGGGGGGTAGGGGGATGTTGTGCATTACTAAGTACGCAACAATATCATCACAAATCAGCTCTTTTACACGATTAGTATTGATTTACAAGAGTTTGTTATAAATCTGAGTCCCACTTTCGTGGGGAACTGGAATTTGA
>JBMYXB010000135.1:0-5889 GCA_049608005.1 Vicingaceae bacterium | reverse complement strand
GTACTAAAAACATGACCTATGTCGTAGTTTGAACTTCCTATAATGTTGTTTACAGTAGATTGATTTTGTCCTAACATCTGTCCGCCACTATTGTTAGTGTATGGATCAGTGTTTGGGTTTGTAAATATTAATTGATTGTTATTTCCAATAATTGTGAAGGTAACAGCAATATCTCTTTCGTAAACAAAATTTACTCTGTTCATTGTAGTAACTTGAGCAGCTAATGCTCCAGCAACAGTTCCGCCACCAACTGCAATTGCATATTCTCCAGTACAAGCTAAAGCAAGTCTGTAGGTTCTTAATTCACAAGAACCAAAACTTTTATCAGAATTTGTAGGTTTTATAAACTCAGTGTGCTCAGAAAAATTACAGTTCATTTCACGATTTGCGGAATAATCGTTTTTATAATAAACTTGATAGTTTTCAGTATCTCCTTTAGTGTGTGGATCGATAAAAAATGTTCCATTATCTGGAGAGAGAACCATTGCATGAAAACCTCTTGGAGTAACATCTAACTTAACAAGTTCACTTGGGTTTGTAGTGTTAACTGCATTGTAGGTTCTTATTTCAGGAAATTTTGCTTCCAAATCTGGATGCATTGTTGTGTTCCTGTAAACATAATAGTTCGAAAAACCACCCTCTGGGTTTGGTAATTTAATAATTGTATTAGATTTTTTCTCACCAGAAGATTTTAGCTTAGTGTATTTTAATTGATTTTTTAATTCACCAACATTTAACTTCATTACCTTATATTTTGAAGGTAGTATAAATCGTTGCGTTTTATTTTCTTTAATAGCACTTTCTTTAATCTCACTCCAAGGGTTTATTAATCTTTGTGAGAATGCTGCATTAGCAATAAGAATGCAAGCAGCAGCTATAGTAATTTTTCTAGAAATAGAAAAAGTAGATTTTTTCATAATTAGATAGTATTAATTTTTTAGTTAGCGACTGTTAAATTACGCTTTTGAATCTTATTATCAAACTATATAATAGGCCACTCAAATTAAAATAGAAAATTTTATCTATGTAATTATTTGATATTTAAGTTTTTATGTTGTTTGAGACTTAAAATGTGATAATATTGGAAACCAAAAAAAACTACTTAATGTCGCTAAATAGATACTTGTAGATAATATTGTCATGCTTATATTCTTTGGAAGCTATTCCGTTTACTTTAAACTCAACCTCTTTATTATAAATAGGTCCAGCATAACAAAAGCTATGGAACTCTCCATTTTCGCCACATGGGTCAATTTTGTCGTTTAGTTTTTCAAGAAAATCTATTGAAAAATCAACACCAATTAAGTCATCCGAAATTTTAGAGCTATCTATACTACAAATATGTGTTTTAAAACCTTCTTTAATAAATTGATGAGCAAGAGTTTTAGTGTTTTTACCCCAAAGGGGGAAGTGAGCATTCATTTCAACTTCTGCTAACCGTTGTTCTCTATAAAGTTTTAAATCTTCTAAAAATATATCTCCAAAGGCAACTGTATTAATACCTTCTTGTTTAAACTTTAATAAAGTTTCTTTCATCTTAATGTCATACTCATCATGTGTTTTTTCTGCTATGTAAATTTTGATGAGTGTAATACCAATGCTTTTAGCTTGCTGTTCTATTAGGTGTTCAGGAACACCATGCATAGAAACTCTTTTATTGGGTTTGTAAATAGTGGTTAATAAATATTTTACATCATATTGGTTAGATTTTAGAATGTGGTATAAAGCGAAAGCTGAATCTTTTCCGCCACTCCATGACATTATTATGGCTTCTCTTTTCATTATTGTATAAATAAAAAGTTGCCTGGAATTACTCCAGCGTTAAATTGATGAATAAGGTTGCCATTAGAATCATATCTAAAAATTAATCCATCTTGAATATAATCTATAGCATCAGAAACATAAATTTCTTCGTTTATAGGATGTATTCCTAACTGGTAGAATGTGTTTCCATTGTTCGTAATAATAGGGGATGATGGTAGGTCTAGTTGATCAATATTCATTTTATATACATTCGAATTAATATAATAAAGCGAACTACCATCTTTATTAATACTTAGGTTTCCGGGAGATTCTGATATAACTGAAAAAACAAAAGTATTTTCAATTGTTCTTGTTTGAGGATTAAATTTAATTAGTTCGGGGTTGCTAGATGAAAAACCGCCACTACACATTATCCATAGCTTATTGTTTTTATCTTTAACAATACTGTTGGGACTTTCTCCAACTTTTACACTATCTATAATGGTATGATTGTTTGGGTTAATAATTAAGATGTTGTCATTAGTCATATCGCACACGTAAACAGAGTCGTTATGAATGATTAGGTTTTCGGTCCAACCATTAACTTGTATATTCCCAGTAATAGTATTCGCATTCAAATCAACTATTTGTATAGAATTAGAATATAGGTCAGTTACATAAGCTGTGTTTTGTGAGATTGGCAAGAAATATCTAGGAGAATTAAAACCAGTAATTGTATGAAGAGAAGAGAAGTCGTTAATGTCAATTACTTCAATTTTATTAGAATTATTTACAACGATATAAGCTTTATTATTTATTTGATAACCTGATTGAACAACGTTTCCAATTGGAAATCCGTTTTTTTCAAAAAATTGATTGTCATCAATAGTTTTAGTAGTTGTGTTGTATAATGATATAGAGCCAGAACCGTTACCAAAGTTACCTTCATTAATAATAAGTACATCAGGTTTAACCGTAGTTGGTGTTGTGTCTTCATTGCAAGAAACACACTGAGGGCCAAGTTCCTTTTTAGAGCAAGAAAAAAGGAAAATTAGGGTTAGTATAGAGAGTATCTGTTTCATTAATTAAAATTAAGCCTAAATGAAAATAAATAATTTCTACCTGGCATACCTCTCCAGGCAATAGATTGGTATTGTTGATTTAAAAGGTTGTTAATACTAAAGCTCCCTGTTGCATCGGCTTTTGAGTTAATTTTAAACCTCTTATTGATGGCAATGTTTGAGATGAAGTTAGCTGGTAAATACCAATTATTATCAGATGTAGTAAACCTGCTGCTTGTGTAATTGTAGTTATAGTTAATTCCAAAACTCTTGTAATTAATTAATAACATGTAGTTTAACTTATGTAAGGGGACATAAATTAATTGTTTGTTTAGAGAATTGTCAGTATTATTTTTCGATTTTTTATTGGTTGATTTGGTGTAAGCATAGCTTAACTTATTTTTTATTTTTAATTTATTAAAACTTTTGCTCAGTGTTAATGAACTTTCTATTCCTTTGTTTTCAACCTCTTTAAGGTTGTTTGGGCTCCAGTATCCATATTGTGTAGGCAACCATATTATCCAATCATTTACTTTAGAGTAGAAGGTGGTTATTTCTGTGTTTATGGTTAAGGTTTTTAATTCTTTAATGTAATTTAAGCCAAATTCACTCATTTTAGCTTCTTCTGGTTTTAAATTTTGATTGCCTCCTGGGTTCCAATATAAATCATTAAAAGTAGGGTAGTTGTAATTTATCCCTGTATTTGCTTTAACAAATAATCTTTCTTTTCTAAGTAGTTTAAACCTAATTCCTAAAGTTGGTGCAATGGGTTGCATTTCTTTTTCAACTAAAATTAATCGATTATAAAGGTCAACATTTAAACGTTTAATTTTTTTACTAACTCCTAACAGCCAGCTGTAATTTAATCGTGAATACTCTTTTTGATATCCATCTGCCCTGGCTATTTCATACTTAATATTAGCGTTGCTTGTTATCTTTATGTTATTGTTAAGATAGGTTGTGTTATTTATATTATTATCAGAAAGATAAGATGTGTTTTTTGAGTGTATATTGGCTAATACATTGTTGTAATTTAGATTATTTTTAATGAGTCCAGAGCTAACTTTAAATTGTGTTTTCCTAATCAATCCTTTCCATTCAATATATGTCCTAAATGATTCGTCAGTTTGATTTTCGTTGTTTTCATTTACCAACATTGTATGTGGCAAGTTTCTATCGCTATTAAAATACCAAAAGCGCGCACCTAAAGAGCTAGATTTGAATTCACGATAAACGGCTTGTTGTATTCCCCATTGTTTTAGGTCAGCATTTTCTTGTACTTCTTTAGAAGAGTTTACATCAGAAACATTTGTAAACTCAAAATTGTTATCGCTTACATTGTTATAGATTTTATTTTCTACAAACCATTTTTTGTTAGAATAAGCAGTTTTTAATCCCGTAGTATAAGCGCCATAGCTGCCAATTGATTGGATAAGACTAGATGAATATCCTCTCTCGTAAACTTCATTATTACTCATGATTACAGAGCCACCTAAAGCTCCATTTCCATCAATAAGTCCACTAGCACCATGATGAATTTCAGCATTATTAAAAAAGAAAGTAGGGTATAATGAAAAGTCAATTTGTCCATTCATTGGAGAATTTATATTGATTCCATTCCATTGCACTTTAGTATGAGAAGCACCAGTTCCTCTAAAGGATGCTGTAGCTAAAGATCCTAATCCGTATGATTTAATAAAGATTACCGAGTTGTTATTTAGCAGTTCCGATAAATTATTAGCGTTATAAATGCTAACAGAATCAAGTGTAGTGGTTTTGTATGATTCTAATGGTTTACTAGCGGTAACCTTAAAAAGACTGATGTTTATGGTGTCTTTTTGCGCTAATAAAAACTGGGGTAAAAGGAATGAAAATAAAAAATAAAGACCAGTAATATGTTTTATTTTAACAAGCACAAAAACTAATTTTTAACAATTCTCTTTGTTACAGATGAAGAGCTAGATGTGATGTTTAAAAAATATAACCCTTTATCAATTACTTCTAAATTTATTGTTTGTGTTTTTTCTGAAAAACGCCCTGTTTTAACTACAGAACCAGTGTAGTCAGTAATACTATATTTATAGTTATCGTTTTTTGTTAAGTTAACTGTTAATACGTTCGTAAAAGGATTGGGAAAAACAACTAAGTTATTGTTGTTTAATTTTTCATTAATGCTAGTTGCCGTAGAATGTATTATTCCAACAGCATCTAAATCAAAGCCAGAAGAGCCAAAAGGAGTAGGGAATGGGTCATTTACAGCTCTGTTTTGAAAGTCGTAAGAAGCATATTGAGGGTCGATACTTCCAACAACATCAATAATTCTAATATGTGTAATACTGTCTATATTTAATCCAGGAGTTCCATCTAACTCATCCAAATCAAAAGGAGTACCGTATTGCGCTCGATATTTGCCTGCAAGATTATAAATGTCAGTTGCATCAGTAGAACCAAACCCGTTTGTTTGTATAGAAGTATCGGTTAATGAAATGGCATCAAACCTAGTATAATTAATACCATCAGAACTTACTTCAACAAATGCTAATTCTAAAAAAACATCACTAAATGAATTTTCAAAGATGGCAAAATCAGCTCCGGCACCATTTTTTATTGGTGCATTAAATGTAAGAATAGCTGAGCCGCCATCACCTAAGCTCACAATTCCGTTGTCTCCAGCTTTTCCAATTGCAGAAGAACTATTTCCTACGCTTGCAAGTGGAGAGTTATTATCACTAATATCTTGTGGTCCTTTTGTAACTGCACATTGTGTTGCCCAAGTAACAAAAACAATAGAATCTTGATGAATGGCAGTTGATCCAGTTTGACCAGCAGGTGGAGCATAAGGACCTTGTGCAAAGCTTAATTTTGCGACCAATATCAATAAGTTAATTAATAATGTAATTCTCATACTATAACTGTTTTAAATCTGAGCAAAATTAATTGCTCAGATTTTTTATAATCTTTATTGTTTAATAAAGCGTTCTACACTAATTTCGTTGTTATTGAAAATTCTAACAAAGTAAATGCCCGACTTTAATTCGGTTAAATTAAACTGATGAACACCTTTAGTTAAATTATTTTCTGAACG
>JBMYXB010000134.1:0-5906 GCA_049608005.1 Vicingaceae bacterium | reverse complement strand
ATTACTTTAATTCCTGCATCAGCAGCTTCTAAAATTGCATCAGCAGCAAATGCTGGTGGTACAAATAATATTGAAACGTCAGCACCAGTTTCTTTAACTGCATCTGCTACAGTGTTAAAAACAGGTCTGTCTAAATGTGTTTGACCACCTTTACCTGGAGTAACACCTCCAACAACGTTTGTTCCAAATTCAATCATTTGACCAGCGTGGAAAGTACCTTCTCCACCAGTAAAACCTTGAACTATAACTTTTGAATTTTTATTTACTAATACGCTCATATCTTATTCGTATAATTTTAAATTTTTAAGAATACCAAAAGTAAAATTTTAATGCGGATTTTACAAAAGGTAAGTAGATTAATTATTAACGTCTTTAATAGTGGATGGAAATTACTTTCTATCCCCCATAAAACGTAGTAAAAACAAGAATAAGTTGATGAAATCTAGATACAGATTTAAAGCACCCATTATTGCTAATTTATTTGATTCTTCAGTCTCATATTCAATACCAGAACCAATTCTTTTTAATTTTTGTACATCATAGGCTGTTAGTCCAGTAAAAATTAAAACACCAATTCCACTAATGATATAGTCCATAGTTCCGCTTTGTAAAAAGATATTAACAACCATGGCAATAATAATCCCTATTAATCCCATCATTAAAATTGAACCAAATTTGGTTAAATCTGTTTTTGTTGTATATCCTAAAACAGCCATTACCCCAAATGTTGCAGCAGTTATAAAAAAGGTGGAAACAATTGATGCTCCAGTATATCTTAAGAAGATGGTGCTCAAACTCATACCCATGAGTATTGAAAAAACAATAAATAATACAACAAGTGTGGTAGAAGAAAATTTATGAAAACTCGCAGAAATTAATAAAACCATACCTAAAGGAGCAAATGCAATAACGTATCCTAAAATACTCATACCCATTATATAACCATTTTCAATATTGAACATTAGTGACATAAGATTGATATCATTTCCAAACCAATAAGCAACAATTCCAGTAATGGCTAATGCTGCTGACATGTAGGTGAAAACACTTGATAAAAATGATTTTGCCATTGTGCCAACTTGTGGCTGATCTGCTCTATCTATTGGACTATTTATATCATTAAATTCCATGTTAACTTAATTTATTTGAGATTAAACTTATAAATTCTTTTCTTGTACTATCTTTTTCAAAAGCACCTTCAAAAGAAGAAGTAGTTGTAAAAGAGTTTTGTTTTTCAATTCCTCTCATTTGCATGCACATGTGTTGTGCTTCAATAACAACAGCAACACCTAGTGGGTTTAAAGTTTCGTTTAAACAGTCTTTTATTTGATCTGTTAAACGTTCTTGAACCTGCATTCTTCTTGCGAAAGCATCTACAATACGGGGTATTTTACTTAAACCAACAATTTTACCATTTGGAATGTAAGCAATGTGTGCTTTTCCGAAAAAAGGTAACATGTGGTGTTCGCACATAGAGTAAACTTCAATATCTTTAACAATAACCATTTGGTTATGATCTTCTGTAAACATTGCAGATTTTATAATTTCTGCAGGGTCTAAATCATATCCGTGTGTTAAAAATTGCATTGCTTTAGCTACACGTTCAGGAGTTTTTTCTAATCCTTCTCTTGTTACATCTTCACCTAAATCGGTAATTACATTTTTATAAAGTTTTGATAAAGCTTCTGTTTTTTCTTCATCATATTTATCTATCTTTTCGTATCCAGCCATTTTATTTGTTTAAAGTCTGTAAAGTTAAAAGTTTTTAAAGTCGGTTTTTAAGTTAAAACCTTATTTATTACCGTAATATTCTATTGAGTTATTTTCGGTTTCTACCACTTTTATGCAATGTAAAAAACAGTCTAACGCATTAACATCAGCCTCAATTTCATTCCATATTGCAATGGCAATATTTTCAGCAGAAGTAATTTTACCTTGCATAAAATCTACATCTATGTTTAAGTTTTTATGATCTATTTTAGAGATTACTTTTTCTCTAACAATTTTACTGAGTTGTTTAAGGTTAATCACAAATCCTGTTTCAGGATTTACATCTCCTTTAATAGTTACAAAAAGTTGGTAGTTGTGTCCATGCCAGTTTGGGTTAGAGCATTTTCCGAAAACTTCAAAGTTTTTCTCGTCAGACCATTCTTTTCTAAACAATCTGTGAGCAGCATTAAAACGTTCTCTTCGGGTTAAATATATCATAAAAACAAATATAGGTTTATTGGTTTTTAAATCCGATTAAAACAATATTTTTTAGGAATTTTTAAGAATTTAGGAATATAAATCTCAAAACATTTTACCTAAGTTTGAGAGGAATATTAAATAAATAGTTATGAGCGCACACGAAATAGATTATAAAATTAATGGAGATGACATGCAATGTGTTGAAGTGGAATTGGACCCACAAGAAACAGTTATTGCTGAAGCAGGAAGTTTAATGTTTATGGATACTGCTATTGAAATGAACACCATTTTTGGAGATAGTAGTAAAGAAAATGAAGGGGTAATGAGTAAACTATTTTCGGCAGGTAAAAGAATGTTAACAGGGGAGAGTTTATTTATGACAGCCTATACGAATATGGGAGAAGGAAAAAAACATGCTTCTTTTGCAGCTCCTTATCCAGGTAAAATTGTTGCAATGGATTTAACACAATATGGAAATAAAATTGTTTGTCAGAAAGATGCTTTTTTATGTGCAGCAAAAGGTGTTTCTATTGGTATTGAATTTCAGAAAAAATTAGGTGTTGGATTTTTTGGTGGTGAAGGGTTTATTATGCAAAAGTTAGAAGGTGATGGAATGGCTTTTGTTCATGCTGGAGGAACTATTATTGAAAAAACATTACAGCCCGGAGAGTCTTTAAAAATTGATACAGGATGTTTGGTGGCTTTTACTAAGGATGTGCAGTATGATATTAAGTTTGTTGGAGGAATTAAGAATACCTTATTTGGTGGGGAAGGAGTGTTTTTTGCACAAATTTCAGGACCAGGAAAAGTATGGATACAATCTTTACCATTTAGTAGGTTGGCTGATAGGGTAATTGCTTCAGCACCCAATTATGGAGGAAAACAAAAAGGTGAAGGAAGTTTATTGGGAGGTATTGGTGATTTGTTAGATGGTGATAATCGGTTTTAAAAAGGAGAGATACCAAATATTGTAGGTAAAAGTGTTTCAAGCTCTTTTAGTTCGGTTTGTAATTTTTGGTGATTTGGTGTTAGATCAATTCTTTTTAACACCTTTTTTAATTCAACCATTTTAAAGTAATATGAAGGAGATTTCAATTCAATTTTTTGAATTGTTATTTGTTCTTCAATTGCTATCCTTTTTTGCTTTACTAAGTTAATTACATCAACAGCCGAATCAAAATGAATTTCATTATCTTCAACAGACTTTAACAGTTTACAGTTAAATGATTGGCACTGTTTGGGTCTTTTTTCATAAATAGTACAACCCTTATCACATAATTTTTCGCAAGATTGAAGAAAAACGCCATCACCATTTGAATCTTCTTCAATTTCTAAAACATCTTTTAAGGCAGGAATTTCTTCTTTTTTGACTTGAACAAAACCAATTAAAGTACCGTTACAACATAATAAGCAGGAAAGACAAAGATTTGAAGAATCACTCATAAAAACGAAGGTATATTTTTAATAGATTAAAGCAATTTTTCTGATGCCGATAATTATTAAAATAAAAATAGAATAGATAATAAAGAAAGGAATGATATATTGAATTAAGCCGCAGACTAGCATTAGGCCAATTAATAATAATTGAAAGCCTAAGCCATAAATGGAAAAGAAAGTCATAAACCAATTGGGTAAATGTTTTTTTGTTTTAGCAGCGTTATCTAAAGCTAAAATTATTTTATCAAATCCACCATAAAGTACTGAATACAAAATAAATAAAACGTTCACTACTTTTTGATTTTCTCCATGTAAAGCTTTTGGATAAGAATTTTCTTCAATCCTGCTGGTAGTGTCACCACCAGTTGAATTATTTCGCAAAATAGTATAATAATAATTAAAAACGGTGCCTTGTAGCTGCATTGCAAAAAAGGCTAAAAGCATCATCCAAAAAGGAGTATTTGTAAGTGTATAAATGGTAAATAGAAAACCAAAATTTAGTATTAAGTCAAAAACAGAATCGAGATACCTTCCTATATAAGAAGGTTTTTTTCTTAGTCTTGCTAACTCACCATCAGCTGCATCAATAATAGATTTTAACACTAAAAATAAGGCGGCTAAAATGTATTGGTTTTTAAGGATGAAATAAATTGCAGTTATACCAACAATGCCGAAAAGTAAAGTAATATGTATAGGTGTAAATGGAGTTTTTACTAGAGTTTTGGCAAAAAGTTTAGCAGGTATTCTGCCATAGTCAGAAAGGTCTAAAAATTTATTTTTTGGAGCTAATTTAGACATTCGCCTTTAGCTCCTTCATATAATTAACAGCATTTGGACCTTCATTAAACAATAAATCTACAATACTTAAATTGGGTTGGAAACCGTTTCTGTCGCCAAACACTTGTATGTATTTGGCAAAGTTTAATGTAGAATTATTTTTAGGAGAAATAAGTGTTCTAAAATCGTTTTCTGTAGCAACATTTTCAATATAAGATTCGGAAGGAGTGATTTCTACATCTAAACTCAAGAGTTCAATTATTTTATTTTGAAGTGCTTCATTAAAATCAACTAAATATTCATATTCTTTTTCGTGGTAAAAAGGGTAGAAGTCATCTTCATAATATTCAAAATACGGGGAGCTTCTGTATGCCGACTCTAAAGATTTCCAATGTATTTTTCTCCAATTTTCATCGTAAGCAATTTTTACTTTATTGGTTCTTTTTTTTTGTCGAGCTTTAACTAAAGGTATGGTTAAATTTTGGATTCCATTAGGACTTAAAATCTGACAACGATTTCTGTAGGTTTGTTTTACGTAGTTCTCAAAAGTGTCAACAATTGGTTGATTACTGTTAATAAGCTCAGCATAATAAGCTATAGGTGCTAAATAATTACTTGCAAAAACGTTTTTGATGTCCATTAAATACTCTATTGTTGAGCAAACAAATCTACATTTTTTAAACTAATAAGTGAATAGATTTTGTGCTTGATTTCTGTTAATTAAAATATTTTTTTTGGCAAGATTCGTGTTTGTTATTTTCGATATTTGTATTCGATTTTTAAATAATTATGAGAAACTTTTTTCTATTCTTAATATTTACAATTGCTACAGTACTTAATACTGTAAGCGCACAGTCTAAACTAACTATTTCTGGAAAAATTACAGAATACTTTAGTGATAAATCAATGGAAGGAGTAAGTATTAAATTGCAAGAAAAAGGAAATTATGTTAACAATGTAGTTTCTGATGGTAAAGGGATTTATGAACTTGAATTAGCTTTTGATAAAGAATATACCATACTATATGAAAAGGCTGGATTTGAAGCAAAAAAGGTATTGGTAAGCACTAAAGCTGTTCCACCTAAAGAACAAGATAGGCTAAGTAATTTGTTGGTGGATATGACGCTATTTAAAAGAGATAAAGATTTAGATGTAGCTTTTTTGAGTCAGCCAATAGGTAAAGCACAATATGATAAAAGCACAAAAGAAATTGATTGGAACATGCAATATACAGGACCAATTGCGACAAGGTTAAATGGTGTACTTGCTGCTTATCAAGCAAAAAAGCAAGCAAAAATTGAAGAAGAAAAAAGAAAAGAAAGGGAGTTTGTTGCGTTAATGAAATCGGCTGATAAAGCATTTTTTAAGAAAGATTTTGAAACTGCAAAAGCAGCTTATCAAAAAGCATTATCTCTAAAGCCCAATCAATCTGAACCTAAAAATAGAATTGACTTAATCAATATTGCGATTGAAAAGAAAGCAGAAGCAGATCGTTTAAAGAA
>JBMYXB010000133.1:0-5933 GCA_049608005.1 Vicingaceae bacterium | reverse complement strand
AAGCTTAGTATTGTTCTTGTGCGTGTTGATTCTTCTTTTCAACACATTTCTGTTAAAGGAAGTGTCCGATTTATTTTCTGAACACAAAATAGCGCATCAATAAAAAATTATAAGTCCATGCAATAGTGCAGGCAATAACAATTTTGGAAATGACTAAATCAAATTGAAACCATTTTTCGGTAAAAAGTACTACAAGTAAGGTATTTAAGACTGCACTTCCGAAAGAAACGATGCTGTATTTCCAAATTTGATTAACAATTTTGTTTTTAGATCCTGCAAAAGCCCAATAGGTAGAAATTAAAAAATTTACAACAGCTCCGGCTAAAGCTCCAGCAAAATTAGAGTAACCTACCCAAATTAAAAATACATTGGTAAGTAGTAATGTAATTCCAAAATCTACAGCAGTACCAGCTAACCCAGCTGCCTGATGACGAAAAAGATTGTATAACCAAAAATCTTTTTTGCTCATATTACATAAAATTTAGCAATTAAAGCGAGTATAATTTTTAAAGTTATGTTGGAGTAAATTCCTGCCAACATATCATCTGCCATTACGCCAACACCACCTTTTAAGGCTTCTAATTTTCTAATTCCTAAAGGTTTAGCAATATCAAAAAAACGAAATAAACCAAAGGCTAATAAAACATTAAACCAAGAAAATGGAATAAACATCATGGCTATCCAAACACCAATTACTTCATCAATTACTACTTTAGAAGGATCTTTTCCCCATTCATCTTCTAATTTATCTGTAGCAATAATTCCCATAACAGTAGTAATAAGAATTAATCCTATAAAATAGAGTGGAGTATCTGTGGTGGATACAATATTGTATTTTTCAAATAACCAAAGTGCTATACAGCCAACAATAGCTCCAGCAGTTCCGGGTGCAAAAGGAGAGTATCCTGCACCAAGCGCTGTTGCGGTAAGTTTGTAAATAATTTTCATTGTTACAAAAATAAAAAAAAGCTGTTAATCATTAAGATTAACAGCTTTTTATAAATATTAAGGTTGATGTCTTAGTAATCTTGACCTAAATGAGTAATTAAATCTTCACCTTGTAAATGACGTAAAGTGTTTTTTAATTTCATTTCTTGTTTAAAGATATCGTGCATAGGTTGCATTTCTTTAGTTGGCGTTTGTGGTGCCTTAAAGTAGAATGATAACCATTCTTGAATACCAGACATATTTGCTCTAGATGCTAAATCTAAAAATATTGCTAAATCTAAAACAAGTGGTGCAGCTAAAATAGAATCTTTACATAAGAAATCTACTTTAATTTGCATTTTGTAACCTAACCATCCAAAGATGTCTAAGTTATCCCATCCTTCTTTATTATCACCATGTGGTGGGTAATAATTGATTCTTACCTTGTGGTATAAATCTTTGTATAAATCTGGATTTTTTTCTGGTTCTAAGATAGAATCTAAAACACTTAGTTTAGACATTTCTTTTGTTTTGAATGATGCTGGATCATCTAAAACTTCTCCATCTCTGTTTCCTAAAATGTTAGTAGAGAACCATCCTGCAATTCCTAAAGATCTTGTTTTTAAACCTGGAGCTAAAATCGTTTTCATTAACGTTTGTCCTGTTTTAAAATCTTTACCACAAATTGGTACGTTTTGTTGTTTTGCTAATTCTATCAATGCAGGAATATCTGCTGATAGGTTAGGAGCCCCATTTGCGTAAGGTACACCTTCCATAATTGCAGCGTAAGCGTATAACATACTTGATGGAATGTTCTCATCATTGTTACGCATTCCTTCTTCTAAGCTTGCTATTGTTTGATGAACAGCAGACTCTTCAATATAAATTTCAGTAGATCCACACCAAACCATTGCTAATCTATCGCAATTGTTGTTGGCTTTAAAATCTCTAATATCTTGTCTTAGCATTTCTGCTAATTCCATTTTATTAGCAGCTTCTTTTTTGTAGCTCCCTTCTAATTTAGTTACATATTTTTTATCAAAAACAGCTCTCATTGGCTTAATAGCTTCCAATTCTGGCTTTAATTGCTCTAATAAGTATCTATCTAAAACTCCAGCATGTTTTGCTGATTCATAAACGTTTTCTTCAAAAACATCCCATCCTCCAAAAGCAACTTGATTAAGATCTGCTAAAGGAATAAAGTCTTTAATTAAAGGAGTATTGTTTTCAGTTCTTTTACCGATACGGATTGTTCCCATTTGAGAGGTAGAACCAATTGGTTTAGAAATCCCTTTATTTACTGCGTAAACTCCTGCAATTAGAGTAGTTGCAACTGCACCCATTCCAGGTAATAAAATTCCTAACTTTCCATCAGCACTAGCTATATTTTGACTCATATTTTGTTGTTTTTTATTGAAATTTGAGACGGCAAATATAATAATAACTAACGGTTATAAGCTATTATTTTATAACTATTAATTGTATTCTTAAAAAGTAAAGTAGGGGTATGAAAATTAATCTTTTACAATTTTTTCGTAAACTAATTTTCCTGTTTTATAATCTCTACCAAAAAGTTCCATAGAGTTAACACTTTGTATTCTTTTAGAGTCATCCACCATTACGTAAATTCTTTCTAGTCGGGAAGTTACACCGTTTATCTTCATAAAAACATTAGGTTTTCCATTTTTGGTTTGTGTTACAAAAAGTTGTTTTCCTTTCATGGCAACTAAACTAAATGTATAAAGGTTTTCTTTTCCTTTAACAGGTTTTACTTTAAAGTCGAACGCAAAAGTTTTTTCTAGCCAAGCTAATTTCTTTTTAGCTCCATCTTCTTGGTATCTTCTCCAAAAAACTTCCATTGGCTCTTCGGGGTTAATTTTACCATCAGCACCTAGTTTTAAAGCGTAAACAATCGTGTTGGGGTTGGTGTTTTTTTGAATGTAGAACATTACATTAGGGTCGTCAGGTACGGTATGCCCAATAAAAACATCTTCTTTATTTTGGGTAAATACGTTTTGATTTAACCCTAATATAAAGCTAATAAAAATTAAGATGGTTGAATGTTTAAGCATTTTGATCTCTTTTGTTTAGTTCTTTTTTAACATGCGTTAAACGTTGTAATGCAGTATAATTAGCCATAACAGCTACAAAAGTAACTGGTAAAGTAAAAATGGAAATGGTTTCGAAAAGTGTAAATTTTTGAATTCTTACAGGAATAAAATCATCAATAAAATAATAAAATATACCGCAAAACATTGCCGAAGCTCCAATAGTAACAACTCTGGCTGGTCGTTGCATCATGCCTACACTACAATCAATTCCTAATCCTTCGGCCCTTGCTCGTATGTAGCTTACCATAATGGATCCGATTAAAGCCACAAAAGCAAACAGAGAACTTAAAAAATAATCTTGAGAAATAAGGTAAAAACAAATTCCTAAAAACATTACGAGTTCACTATAACGATCCATAACCGAATCATAAAAAGCACCGTAAGAGCTTGAAAGTCCTTTTAATCTTGCTAATCTTCCATCCATCATATCAAATAAGCCTGCAATAAGAATGGTAAAACCTCCCCAACCCACATAAAACATATCTGTTCTATCAGCTTGTTCGGCTCCAATAATAAAAATTACTGCGGCAACAATATTTAAAATAAATCCAAATGAGGTAATCATGTTGGGAGTTACTCCTAATTTGTGCATTAGCATAATAAAAGGATTGAGTACCTTATATATAAATAATTGTGCTTTCCCTTCGTCTGCCATTTTATTTTATTTTTTTGAAGTTGGTTACATTAACAGTGCCAAAAATACCTAAAACTTTGTGTTGGATATTATTGTGATAGATTTATTATTAGGTTGTAATTGTTAGAAACTTGGTTTGGATTTTAAGGTCTTAGCAATTAAGAGGTAAATAAATTCTTAACTCTATAAGTTCTTAACGCCTCAATTCTTACTTTTGCCACTCAAAAATTAAGAATTATGGCTTTAAAGTGTGGTATTGTTGGATTACCAAATGTTGGAAAATCTACTTTGTTTAATTGTTTATCTAATGCGAAAGCACAATCGGCAAACTTTCCGTTTTGTACAATAGAACCAAATGTTGGTGTTATTACTGTGCCAGATGATAGGTTAGAAAAGTTAGAAGGTTTAGTAAATCCAGAAAAAGTACAGCCAACAACCATAGAAATTGTTGATATTGCTGGTTTAGTAAAAGGAGCAAGTAAAGGTGAAGGTTTAGGAAATAAATTTTTAGCTAACATTAGAGAAACAGATGCTATTATTCATGTTTTAAGATGTTTTGATGATGATAATGTTGTTCATGTTGATGGGAATGTTAATCCGATAAACGATAAAGAGGTTATCGATTTTGAATTGCAGCTAAAAGATTTAGAAACGGTTCAAAAACAATTAGATAGCATCAAAAGAAAAGTAAAATCGGGAGATAAAGCTGTTGTTAAAGAAAACGAAATTTTAACACAATTAGAAGAAGCTTTAGAAGCTGGTAAATCTGCTAGAACTGTTGAAGTTGCAGAGGAAGATTTTCATTTAGTAAAAACGTTACATTTATTAACCATAAAGCCAGTAATGTATGTTTGTAATGTAGATGAAGGTTCGGTTGTTGATGGTAATGCTCATGTTGAAGCGGTTAAAGCTGCTGTAAAAGATGAGAATGCTGAAGTAATAATGATAGGAGCTCAAATTGAAGCTGATATTGCTGAGTTAGATTCTTATGAAGAAAGAGCTGAATTTTTACAAGATATGGGCTTAAAAGAGGCTGGCGTAAACGTGTTGATTAGAGCTGCTTATTCTTTATTGGATTTAGAAACTTATTTTACTGCAGGTGTAAAAGAGGTGAGAGCTTGGACAATTAATAAGGGAATGACTGCTCCGCAAGCTGCAGGAGTTATACATACAGATTTTGAAAAAGGTTTTATTAGAGCCGAAGTGATTAAGTATAACGACTTTGTTAACTTAGGTTCAGAATCGGCTTGTAAAGATGCTGGTAAAATGGGTGTTGAAGGAAAAGAATATGTTGTTGAGGACGGAGATATTATGCACTTTAGATTTAATGTGTAACATTTATCTTTTCCATATTAACTCAGGAATCGCTTTATTTTGCTCTAAAATGTTGGCTAATTTAAGGTTGTAAATAACAGATTGTAACATCTTATCGCTTACCCAACCGTTGGTAGCCCATTCGGTTCTGTGAAACCAGTTTTCTGCATCTTGTAGTTTTAATTGGTAGCGCTCAGCTACCTGAGGAATTACCTCTTTATCGCTCAGCATAAAGTTTTGGCAACTTTCCTGAATCACATCTAAAAACTGGTCAATTGTTTCAGGGTGTTTTGCAAGTATGTTGTCAGAAGCCGCAACCATAAAAGATGGCCATGGAGTAGGGAATTCCCCAACACGCTTAAGTAAACCAGCATCAACATAAGGTTTGGTGGTAAATTTTTCCCAATAAAAAACATCGGTTTCTAAGTTTTCTAAAGAAGAGAGTGCGCCATCTAAATTTTTAATAATCTCAAATTGATTGTCTTTTAGTTCAATTCCTTGTCCGTTGGCATCAATTTGAGCCATAAGGTGAGATCCAGAACCGTTTCTGCTAATAGCGTATTGTTTTTCGTAAATCTGGCTGTATTCGTTTAAAGGGTTATTAATGCTCGTGTGTATTCCCCAGCAAAGTGGTGTAGAAACGTATTCGCTAATTATTTTGGCAGGATTTCCGTTTATGATGTCTAAGATTATTCCTTCGGTTAATAAAATGCAAATATCAGCTTCGTTATTGCGTAAGGCTTTAGTCATTTCGCCTGTTCCGCCACCAAAATCTGTCCATTCTATTTCTATTCCTACTTGTTTAAATTTTCCATTTTCGTTTGCTAAATGGATGGGTAAATTAAAGTGTTCAGGAACTCCGCCAATTCTAATCTTTATCATAATATCAACGAAATTAGTAAAAATAACCCCATAAAAAAACCTGACTTTAATCAGTCAGGTTTTAG
>JBMYXB010000132.1:0-5971 GCA_049608005.1 Vicingaceae bacterium | reverse complement strand
GAGAAAGTCAAGTGCTCTATTATAGGGTTGAGAAACTTTTAAGATTTTCCAAACTCCATTAAATAAGCTTTTAAAAAGCCATCAATATCACCATCTAACACTTTGCTAGGATCGTTTACTGTAAAGTTGGTGCGATGATCTTTTACTCTTCTATCATCTAACACATAGCTTCTTATTTGAGCACCCCATTCAATTTTCATCTTGCTATCTTCAATTTCTGCACGCGATTCCATTTTTTTACGCAATTCAATCTCATACAATTGAGATTTTAAGAGTTGCATGGCTTTTTCTCTGTTTTTTAGTTGAGAACGCGTTTCAGAATTGGTAATCATAATGCCCGAAGGAAGGTGTTTTAAAATTACCTTAGTTTCAACTTTATTTACGTTTTGTCCACCAGCACCACCAGATCTTGCAAAATCTAATTGTAAATCGGCAGGGTTAATTTTTATCTCAATACTATCATCTGCCAATGGGTAAACATAAACCGAAGCAAAAGAAGTCATTCTTTTTCCTTGCGAGTTATAAGGACTAACCCTTACTAAACGGTGTACTCCGTTTTCTCCTTTAAGATATCCAAAAGCAAATTCTCCTTCAATTTCTATGGTTACAGTTTTTATTCCTGCAACATCTCCTCCCTGATAATCGAGTAATTTAATTTTGCACTTGTTGTTCTCAGCCCACATTTTGTACATTCTGAGTAACATTTCTGCCCAATCGCAAGCTTCAGTACCTCCAGCACCAGCAGTTATTTGTAGTACAGCATTTAAAGAGTCTTCTTCTGCACTCAGCATGTTTTTAAACTCTAAATCTTCAATTTTTGCTATAGAGGTATTGTATTGGTTTTCAACATCTTCATCAGAGGCTTCGCCTTCTTTATTAAAATCATACAGCACTTCAAGGTCATCAACTTCCGAAGCAACTTTAGTGTAGTTATCTGTCCACACTTTTATATTACGAACAACTTTTAATTGTTTTTCGGCAGCTTTCGGGTCGTCCCAAAAATTAGGATCTTGCGTTTTTTGATCTTCCTCTTCTAATTGTACTAATTTGGCATCAATGTCAAAGGTACCCCCTCAACGCAGCCAGGCGCTCAACTAATAATTTTACTTGGTCTTGTGTAATCATTTTATAACTTTATTTTCTTTTTTAAAGCATTGTCTATTGCATCTTTATGAAGCATAACAGAAATAGTATTCATTTTAAAGTAAGCTTCAGAAACCAAAACATGTCCTTTAAAATCAGCTAAACCTTTTTCATCTCCCCAAGAATTTTTAACAATAAAAAAATCTTCGCCATTAACACCTTTTGCTAAGCCAACAATGTGCATTAAATGATCGTCTGTTACAGTATAGTTTTCAAAATATTCTTGTCTGTTTGTTGGTGTTACTTCCATTTCTTCAGCAACAGTAACAAAGTTTGCTTTTTCATCTTTTAGCGGTAAAAAAGCCAATCCTTTTTTAGCATTAAATCCTTTATTACTTACATCGGCATCCCACTCAATAGTGTAGCCATCTTTTAATGCTTTTTTAGTGGTAGCTACTAACTCATCTAAATTTACATTGTAAAAAAAGCCGTTGTCCCAATTATCAGGAATATCTAAAACAAAATTGCTGTAATAAGGTTGGTGAGTAAAAGAAGTTAAAGTGACGTAGTTTTCTTTGTTAATTCCTAAGGATTTTGCAAAGCTTTTTGGTGTATATTTTTTACCTTGGTACTCAAACTCTTCGGGGTATTTTCCTAAATATACATCTAACAAAGCACTGTAAGCATCTCGCCAAACAGGAGTTAATTTTCTACCTTTGTTTTGGATTACAGCTCTTAAAAAAGCTTCTAAAACATTGGCTAGTTCTGCATGGTTGTGTTTTTCTGAGTTTAATTGTAAACCATCAAAAACTTCAGTAGGAACAATACCGTGTTTATCAACCGCATTTAATAAATCGTGCCCCAAACTACCTTCTCCAAATTGAGCTTTTCCATGTCTGCCAACAAAATTTTCTGCTTTACGCACATATACTTGTCTGGCAACAAAAATTTCAGAAAGGTTATGCACTTCTTTATTCATTCTAATGGTTTCCGATTCTAAAAAAGAAGCGGTAGAAAAGCTCCAGCAGGTACCAGTATTTCCTTGACTTTCAACAGGGTTGGCATCCCATTGAACAATTTTTTTAAAAGATAATGTGTCAGCAGCAGTTTTGTCTGGTTCTTGAGCAAAAAGAGTATTTACTCCAAATGCTAAAGCGATAATGATTGTTTTTTTCATAAGATGAATTTTATTGGAAACCAAATTTAAGTTAAAACTAGAAAAGAAGCAGCTAAAAAGTATTTTTAAAGTTGAAAACCGATAACTTTATGCTGATTTTTAAATCAGATAAAAAAATGAAAGTTTATACAAAAACAGGCGATAAAGGACAAACATCACTTTTTGGCGGAAAAAGAGTACCTAAACACGATATTAGAATAGATGCTTACGGAACTGTAGATGAGTTAAATTCTTACATCGGATTAATAAGAGATCAGGATATTGATAAAAGAAGTATTGAAACGTTAATAGAAATCCAGGACAGGTTATTTACGCTGGGATCAATATTAGCAACTGAACCCGGAAATACTAAAGTTAAAGTTCCGCAATTATGCCAAGAAGATATTTTGCTGTTAGAAAATGAAATTGACGCAATGAATGAGCATTTACCAGAAATGAGGTCTTTTGTTTTACCGGGCGGACATACAACAGTTTCTTATTGCCACATTACCAGATGTGTTTGCCGAAGAGCTGAGCGTTTAATTAGTCATTTATCCGAAAATGAAGAAATTGATGTGTTGGTGCTTCAATATTTAAACCGTTTATCTGATTATTTATTTGTGTTGGCGCGAAAAATAGTTATAGATAAGGATGTTAAAGAGGTAGAATGGAAACCTCGAATGTAGTGTTATTGCTGGTTTGTAGCCGTTTAATAAGTGGCTAATAATTAATTGCAAATTTTTCTTGCTCAAGTAAACAAAAAATCTATTTTTGCGTAAATATTAAGAAATAGAAAATTATGTATTGGACTTTAGAATTAGCATCACATTTAGAAGATGCACCATGGCCAGCTTCAAAAGATGAGTTGATTGATTTTGCAATTAGAACTGGAGCACCTTTAGAGGTTACAGAAAACTTACAACAATTAGAAGGCGAAGATGATTCTTACGATAGTATTGAAGATATTTGGCCTGATTATCCAACTAAAGAAGATTTCTTTTTTAATGAAGATGAATATTAAAGTCTGATTAAGATTTTAGATATAAATTAAAGTCCTAACATTTTTTGTTGGGACTTTTTTTGTGCTAAAAATAAAGGATGATAAATTGACAAAAAACACCAATAGCAAAACCTACATATATTTGAAGAGGCGTGTGTGCTTTTAATAATAACCTAGAAGAGCCAATTAAACCAGCAGCAATTATCCCAAAACCAATAAAAGTTACTAAATTAATTTCCATTAAAAGGGTAATACAAATTAAAGCTCCTGTTAACCCTCCAATACCTATCATGTGGGCACTAATTTTCCATTTTAAATTAATGATAAAAGCAAGCATAACAGAAACAGTAGATCCGATTAAAAAATTATATACAATAGGAGGAATGCTAGCTTTTTGTAGAATATAAAGTGTGAAAATGAAAAAAATAGTAGTAATAGTGTAGGGAATATTTCTTTCTCTCTGCGTTTCCATTTCTAAGCTGTTAATGACTTTTCGGTTAAGTAGTAAAATAGAAATTAACAAGGGAATAATAAATGTGCTTACACCTACTAAAACTAGTATTGCTTTTTTTAGATCTAAAGGAATTGTATAATTAATGTATGAGCTGGTATTAAACATTATTAGTAACCCAAAAATTGGCATAATTAAAGGATGAAATACCGTTGAAATAATTTTGGCTGTTGTTTTCATCCCCTGCTTATAATTCTTTTCTTAGTCGTGCTACAGGAATGTTTAATTGTTCTCGATACTTGGCAATTGTTCTTCGGGCAATATTGTAGCCTTTATCGTTGAGTAAGCGAGAAAGTTTTTCGTCTGTTAATGGTTTTTTCTTGTCTTCCTCTTCAACTGCATCTTGCAATATTTTCTTCACCTCTCTTGTAGAAACTTCTTCACCACTATCTGTACTTAAGGATTCAGAAAAGAAAGTTTTTAATAAGAAGGTTCCATAAGGCGTTTGCACATATTTACTGTTTACCACACGCGAAATAGTAGAAATATCTAAATCAACTTCTTCTGCAATATCTTTTAAAATCATTGGATTTAAAAGTGTTTCGTCTCCCTCTAAAAAGTAGTCCTTTTGATGACGAATAATGGCGTGCATGGTTGTTATTAAAGTGTTCTGACGTTGCTTTATCGCATCAATAAACCATTTGGCTGAATCCATTTTTTGCTTCACAAACATTAAAGCATCCTTTTGCGATTTAGAAGGTTTCTCTTTTTGTGCCTGATAACCTTTCATCATATCAGAATAACTTCTGCTCACTTTTAATTCAGGTGCATTTCTGCCATTTAATGTGAGTTGAATTTCATCATCATCGGTAGTTAAATGAAAATCTGGCACAACGTGTTGTACTACTTTTGCAGTTCCGCTAGAAGAGTTTCCTGGTTTAGGATTTAGCTTTAAAATTTCCTCAATAACCTCTTTTAAATCTTCGCTTTCAATATTTAAACGATCCATTATTTTATCATAATGTTTCTTAGTGAACTCTTCAAAAAAGTTTTCTAAAACTTCAATTACATTTAAAGTTAATAAGGAATGGTCGTTTTTCTTTTTAACTTGTAGAAGTAAACACTCTTGTAAATTTCTGGCACCAACTCCAGCAGGATCAAAATGCTGAATAATTTTCAATATTTTTTTTACATGTTCAGCTTCAGTCATTACGTTTTGTGTAAAGGCTAAATCATCAACAATGGCATTAATTTCTCTACGTAAGTAACCCGATTCATCTAAGCTGCCAATTAAATGGACAGCAATAGTATGGTCATCATCATCTAAATTAAAAAGTGTTAATTGTTGCTCTAATAATTCCTGAAAAGTTGCTCCACCACTTAGTGGAACTTGTTTTTCATCATCATCTTTACTATGATTGTTAGTATTTAATTTATAAGATGGCGTATCATCATCACCTATATAATCATCAAAATCAAATTCTTTTTCGGCTTCACTTATTTCTTCTCTACCAAAATCATCCTCTTGCTCTTCATCTAATTCTTCCTCTTCTTTACCCTCATCTAAAGCGGGGTTGTTTTCCATTTCTTCTTTAATACGTTGCTCTAAAGCTACGGTAGGAAGTTGCAACAATTTCATTAATTGAATTTGCTGTGGAGATAATTTTTGTTGAAGTTTTAAACTAAAAGATTGTTTTAAAGCCATAATAAAGCGTTTTTTTATGCAAATTCAAATATAAGAAAGGTGTTAATGATATGTTAAGATTTTGAAAAAAACTTAAACAATTATGATAATACTAAATTTTGCACTAATATTGCAGTATTAACTAAAACTTTAAAAATGAGAAATTTATCAAAAATAGTCGCTGCTTTGATAATTGCAGCGGTTTTTACTACAAAAACAGCTTCTGCACAATTGCCAGGTAGTTTAGTACCAATAGTTTTATTGAAAACTGCTACAGGATATTGGGGAGCAAATGATGATACTGATGGAGATGGTGTAAAAAATGATGTAGATCCATGTCCTAACAGATGGGGGAAAATGAATGGTTGTCCTTGGAGTGATAAGGATGGTGATGGATTAAGTGACATTGAAGATGGATGTCCTGAAATTGCAGGGAAAACTGAATTAAACGGTTGTCCTGATAAAGATGCTGATGGAGTTGCAGATAAAGATGATGCTTGTCCGGATGTAAAAGGATTAGTAGCATTAGGTGGTTGTCCTGATGGAGATGGAGATGGTATTGCAGATAAAGATGATACTTGTCCTACAGAAAAAGGA
>JBMYXB010000131.1:0-5992 GCA_049608005.1 Vicingaceae bacterium | reverse complement strand
TTACAAAATCGGGGTGTGTTAATTGATCATTTCTTATAAAACATATATGAAAAACGTACTCCTAATATTCATCACATTTTTTTCTTTCCAACTTTTCTCACAAGAAAACACAACTTACCAAATAGGCGATTTTGCTCAAGGTGGAATTATATTTTGGTTGGATGATAGTGGTAAGCATGGATTAGTTTGTGCCAAGGAAGATTACCCAGAATTGTTAATGTGGGATACCAAATTTAAAACAGTTGATGAAGGTTATGATGCTCCAAACCCTGAAAACCCATTAATATCAGTTTTGGGTGATGGGCCTTATGCAGGAGAAATGAACACCGCAATTATTGTTGCAGCTTTAGGTTTTGGTGATGGTAGATTGTATGCAGCAGCAGCTTGTAATGAATTACAAATCACAGAAAACGAAATTACTTATGGCGATTGGTATTTGCCTTCTAGAGAGGAGTTAAATATAATATACAAAAACAGAAAATTGATTGATAAAGTAGCGTTAGAAAATGGAGGTGCTGCTTTTAAAATGGATGGCGATTATAGAGCTATAGGAAATTCTTATTGGAGTTCAACTGAAGATTGGGATAGAAATGATAAAACAAAAGTTCCGACTCATACGGCATGGCAACATAATTTTAAGAAGGGTGGTCAAAGTTTTCAGATTCCAGCACAAAAGTATATGGCTTTTTCTGTTAGAGCAATTCGTGCTTTTTAATCTGTAACTTTGCAAATCATTAAGAATATTGGGAAGCAGTTACAAGTTTCTTAGACCTTATAAAATAATATATTTTGAAGACAAAAACACTCAAAAAAAACAAAGTAAACGTAATTACGTTAGGTTGTTCAAAAAACCTTTTCGATTCAGAAGTTACAATGACTCAACTAAAAGCTAATGGTTATGAGGTAGAGCATGAAGCAAAACAAGATGATTCTGAAATAGTAATCATTAATACTTGCGGGTTTATTGATAATGCTAAAGAAGAATCGGTAAACACAATTTTACGTTATGCAGAAGCCAAAAAAGATGGTGAAGTAGATAAACTCTATGTTACTGGTTGTTTATCTGAACGATATAAAGAAGGTTTAGAGGATGAGATAAAAGAGGTGGATGCTTTTTTTGGAACCCGTGAATTGCCTAAACTTTTAAAAACCTTAAAAGCAGATTATAAACACGAGTTAATTGGCGAAAGAATTATTACCACTCCAAGCCATTATGCTTTTTTTAAAATTTCGGAAGGTTGTGATAGAAAATGTGCTTTTTGTGCTATTCCTTTAATGAGAGGAAAACATATTTCTACAAAAATTGAAGATTTGGTAACTCAGGCTAAGAATTTAGCTAAACAAGGGGTTAAAGAATTGATTTTAATTGCTCAAGAGTTAACTTTTTATGGTTTGGATATTTACGGAGAACGTAAACTACCTGAATTATTAAGAGAACTGTCTAAGGTTGAAGGGATAGAATGGATTCGTTTACATTACGCTTATCCTACAGGATTTCCGATGGAAATTATTGAGGAAATGAAAGTAAATCCAAAAGTTTGTAATTATTTAGATATACCTTTGCAACACGCTTCAAACAACATGTTAAAAGCGATGAAGCGTGGAGCAACAAGAGAGAAGACAACAAAATTAATAAATGACGTTAGGGCTTTAATTCCTGGAATTGCTATTCGTACTACGTTTATTGTTGGTTTCCCTGGAGAAACGAGAGCAGATATTGAAGAAATGAAAGCTTGGATAGCTGAAATGAAGTTTGATCGTTTAGGAGTTTTCACTTATTCGCATGAAGAAGATACTTCTGCTTACGACTTAGAAGATGATGTGCCAGAAGATGAAAAACAAGCAAGAGCTCAAGAGGTAATGGATTTTCAACAAGACATTTCATTGTCGTTAAATGAACAAAAGATAGGAAAAACATTAAAAGTGTTGTTTGATAGAGCTGAAGATGGCAATTTTGTAGGGAGAACAGAGTTTGATTCGCCAGATGTTGACAACGAAGTTTTAGTAAGTACAGAAAATAATTTTGTAAGAATTGGAGATTATGCAATGGTAAAAATTACTGGAGCAAGCGATTTTGATTTATATGGAGAGGTAAGCCCCTCTTAATCTCCCCAAAGGGGAGAGATGAACAGTGTGTCATTCCGATTGGAGAGAATCGGAATAGAGGAATCTATTGAATTTTAGAATGCTGATGAAAAAGTTTTTTAGTGGTTTTCCGGAAAGAGTAGGGTGTCTTGTAATTGTATTAATAACAGTTGTGATAGTTGTATTTTTATATTATCTAGTCTCTACTATGTTGGAATTTATTTGGCAATAATAAAATGAAAAAAACAACAATACTATATCAAAAAACAGGATACTTTTCTAAATTAATGTCAGATTATTTAGAAGGAAACGATGCGTTAAAACCTTTTTACAACGAATCTCCAAAAATTGATTCTTTTAAAGAAACAATAGCTAGAAGAAAAGAACATCCTTTAAATAGAACGGTTTTAGTTGATGCTTTAAATCAACAAAACACAGGTGTTGATGTTTCTGAAAAAACAAAAGAAAACATTCAAAACCTTAAAAATGAGAATTGCTTTACAGTAACTACCGGACATCAATTAAACTTGTTTACTGGGCCATTATATTTTATTTATAAGATAGTTTCGGCTATTAATTTGGCGAAAGATTTAAAAGAGAAATATCCTGAAAATGATTTTGTGCCAGTTTATTGGATGGCTACAGAAGATCATGATTTTGAAGAAGTCAATCATTTTAATTTATTCAAAAAAAGATACCAATTATCCAATTCTAAAAATGGAGCAGTTGGTCATTTAAAATTAGAAGGTGTAGAGGAGTTATTAGCAGAATTAAAAGAAGATTTAGGAGATAGAAACGAAGTTGAAGAGATTCTTGCATTATTTTCTAAATTTTACAAATCGCTCAATACTTATACCGAAGCTATAAAAGGAATTGTAAATGAATTGTTTGGAAAGTACGGATTAGTAATTGTTGATGGAGATGATAAAGCCTTAAAAAGCTTGTTTGTTGATGAGTTTAAAAGTGAGTTGTTAAATCAAACCAATCATCAAATTATTAATACAACATCAGAAAAATTAAAAGAACTGGGTTTTAAGGCTCAGGTAACTCCTCGCGAAATCAATATTTTTTATTTGGTGAATGGAGTAAGAGAGCGTATTGTTTTTGAGGGAGATCTTTATAAAGTGTTAAATACAGCAATTCAATTTTCTGAAACTGAAATTTTAAAAGAATTAGAAAATAACCCAGAACGTTTTAGTCCTAATGCACCCATGCGTTGTATGTATCAAGAAAAGATATTGCCTAATTTGGCTTACATTGGCGGAGGTGGTGAACTGGCATATTGGTTTCAATTAAAAGATATGTTTGATGCCAATAAGGTTTCTTATCCAATACTAATGTTAAGAAATTCGGTATTGTTTGTAGATAAAGGAAGTGCTAAAAGAGTTGCTAAATTAGGTTTAGAAGTAATTGATTTATTTACAGAAACTGAAACCCTAATTAAGAGCTATTTAAAAAATGGATCTGATATTGTTTTGGAGCTTCATGAAGAAGAAAAATCGATAGAAACTATTTTTAATGCAATTGTCAGAAAGTCAGAAATGATAGATGGAAGTTTATCGCCAATGATAAAAGCAGAATTGCAAAAAAGCTTAAAATCAATAAAAAATATTGAAAACCGATTAATTAAAGCAGAGAAAAAAAAGGAAGAGGTTGGGGTAAATCAAATTAAAAACTTGAAAGAAAAACTGTTTCCGAATAACTCATTACAAGAAAGACACGATAATTTTACTTCCTTATTGCTTTTTTATGGAGAAGGTGTGATTGATGAATTAGTTGAAAAACTGAATCCTTTAGAACAACAATTTACAGTTTTAACTGTAGAGTATTAAAATTTAATTTTCTGAATTATTGTATTTGTTGGGGTTTTAATTTTTACCATGTAAATTCCCGCAATAAAATTTTCAATATTAATTGTTTTGTTTTTTGTGAGTTTATCAGAATAGATTGTTCGTCCTAACACATCAATTAATTCGATACTTCCTAAACTTATTTCATTATCTAAATTAATTTTTAGTTGTTTGTTTGAAGTGTAAATTTTAGCATTGTTTAATTCGTTATTTAAAGCAATTGTATTAGAGTAAGAGTAGTCTCCATTAAAGTCAGTTTGTTTTAGGCGGTAGTAGTTTATTCCTGTATTGGGTAATTCATCTATAAAGGTGTAGTTTAGTTGATAATTGCTATTTCCTGCACCATTTACAGTACCAATTTCTGTAAAATATGTTGCATCTAAAGATCTTTCTAAAGTAAAGTAATCGTTGTTAACTTCTGTGCTGGTTGACCATTCTAATAGGCTAGTGTTGTGAATACTCTCACCTTTAAAGGAGGTTAAAGTAATAGGTAAAATAGCAACAGGAGTACACCCACTATTGTTGTAAGTAGGTGTTCCATTATTAGCAAATGCAACATAATCTCCATCAGTTGCAGGGCTTGAAAGCATGCAAGGTTGGTATGTAACAGTATCAGAAGAAGATGCAAAATCAATGGAAGTAGTTCTGAGATTTGCACAGTTAGCATTGTAATTACCAAATCTTCCACCAGTACCAACATTGTTTGCGTAAATTGGATAATATGTGCCAGTTCCACAAAGATCTGTAAAATCAAAATTATATGTTGGAGAAGAGCCCGTAAAAATAATTACATTCCCGTTAGCTGGGATAGGGTCAGCTTCTACAAACAGTCCAGGGCATCCTGCTGTATCGTTTAACTGAGCAGTATATGTAGCGTTTGTAACCCAAGTATTTGAGCCACAGCCAGAATTGCAGTAGGATGAAACAAACGGAAAATTAACTCTTAAATCATCAATATCAAGACCAGAATTTCCATTTGTAAATGTTATAAACTCATTTACCCCTTCGTTTCCTCCACATGCATCAACTAAAATGCCAGATATTTCAGGGTCTGTATTTGCACAAAAAGCAGTTGTGTTATTTCCAACTAACGAAGTATTATAGTAGTTTTCGTCACAATTAGTAGTATCTCCATTAAATTCAAAAATAGCAAAATGATAGGTTGTTGAAGTTGATAGACCAGTTATAACAAAATTTGTTCCAGCACCATTAAAAACTACAAACTCACCGGCAGATATAATATCTCCTGATCCAAAAATAGTATTTGCAGTATAACCTGTTTGGTCTGATGGGGTTGCTGCTATAGCTGAAGTAGAGGCTACAACTATTCTGTTATTACCATTTCCAGTTGTCCAATTTAATTCAATACTGTTGCAGGTAATGTTAGAAAAAAGTAATGAAGTTGAGGCTGATGTAGGTTCACTATCAGCAGTACATGATACACATGTAAATCCACAATTTAAAGGCAAGGTATATGCAGTTGAATTATCAGAAAGCCAATTTGAGTTGTCACTAACTTCAGAAAGTATTGTTGCAGGAGGGCTAGTTGTGCTACAGTCGTATCTTACATTGTCAGATTCGGCAACCGCAACAGCATTTGTTCCATTTGTTAATCCTGCTGGAAGAGCTGATGTATTTGCATTTGTAGCATTTGCTTGCCAAACTCCTGCTCCATTATTATTTATTGCGTAAATAAATGTAGGAGCAGCAGATGTGCCTTGATAGGCTAAAATTTGATCTCCACTAGTTGATAGCCCCCAACTATTAGATAAAGATAGACTACCAGAGCTGGTAACTGATCCATTAGATGTTATTGTTATTTCTGTACCACATGTTAAATCAGAACTTGCAGTCCAAGTAATTAATCCTTCACTACCGTTCCCTCCACCTCTAAATCCACCTCCACTTAACCAGCCGCTTTCAGAAAATTTTATAACTGTACCTGTTGTTATAGCTCTTAATAAAACAAAACTAAACTCATCATTACCATCAGTATTCATTGAGATTATAGCAATATCTCCGGCACTAAGAGTTGTTTGTCCATATCCATTAAAAAG
>JBMYXB010000130.1:0-6064 GCA_049608005.1 Vicingaceae bacterium | reverse complement strand
TAGCTTTTTCTTTTATATTCCAACGTTTAGTCATAGTTGTTCAAAGATACTTTTTTTATTGTCCAAAAATAACTACACTAAATCAATCTCCTTAAAGCAATCCAGCAACACTTTCCTAAAGCAGATCCCCAGTCAAGCTGAGGATGACATAAGTAGCTTTTACTTATTCATTACTTGAGTTTGAACACGAATGGATTCTTGA
The DNA here is from genome assembly GCA_049608005.1 of Vicingaceae bacterium. GTDB lineage: Bacteria > Bacteroidota > Bacteroidia > Flavobacteriales_E > Vicingaceae. The sequence goes on along the minus strand of JBMYXB010000130.1, from coordinate 5,862 downwards.
TGAACAAGCTCTAACATTTTTTTAATAAAATCATCACTTAAACCAACCTTATCGGCCAAAAAAGAGCGATTTTTTAATATTTGTTCCCATCTTTCTAATTGAAGAATCGTTACATTATTTTCATGTTTGTATTCTCCTATTTTCTGAATAATAGACATTCGTGAAGAAAACTTGTTAATTAACTCCTCATCCAACTCATCAATAATAGAACGTAATTGTTCTAATTTATTAATAAACTCCTCACTTTGAGAAGTTTTTTCGCGGATGATTAAATCATTTAATATTTTTTCTAAATCTAATGGCTCTATTTGTTGTTTAGCATCACTTTTAGCAATAGATGGATTAATATGACTTTCTATCATCAAACCTTCCATATCTAAATCCATTGCCTTTTGAGCAACATAAGGAATCAATTCTATGTCTCCAGCAATATGACTTGGATCGCAAATCATGGGTATTTCTGGACATATTAATTTTAATTCTATAGGGATTTCCCACATTGGTGTATTTCGGTAAGATGATTTTTCGAAAGAAGAAAAACCTCTATGAATAGCTCCTAATTTATTAATACCAACCGCATTGATACGCTCTAAAGCACCAACCCATAAATTAATATCTGGTGTAATTGGATTTTTTACAAATACAGGAATATCAACTCCTTTTAAAGCATCAGCAATTTCTTGAACCGAAAAAGGATTTACAGTTGTTCGTGCTCCAATCCATAACATATCAATGTTATTTTTTAAACAAGCTTCAACATGTTCAGCATTAGCTACCTCTGTGGCAACTGGCAAACCAACTGCACCTCCAGCTTGTTTTAACCATTCTAAACCATCAGCTCCAACTCCTTCAAAAGAATTTGGTCTGGTTCTAGGTTTCCAAATACCACCTCTTAAAATAGAAACTTTTTGTGATTTTACAATTGCTAAAGCTGTTTCTAAAACTTGTGCTTCAGATTCTACACTACATGGTCCAGAAACAACTATTGGATTTTTTTGGGGAAGCCAAAGTTCTGTATTTTCTATGTTTAAGTTTAACTTCATACACGCCTCTTTATCTTTCCTAAAAGGGAAAGTTCGCTATTAAGCTAAAGCTTTATTTTCTTGAGATTCTAACAAAGATTTTACTGTTTTTACAATTGCTTTTTCATCAAACTGACACTCATCGTACAATTCGTTTTGTGTACCATGTTCAATAAACTTATCAGGAATACCTAAACGTTTTACCTCAGCATAATAGTTATTGTCTGCCATAAATTCTAAAACAGCACTACCCATTCCGCCTTGTACACAACCGTTTTCTACAGTAATTACTTTTTTAAATTTTCCGAAAACCTCATGCAATAAAATTTCATCTATCGGTTTTACAAAACGCATGTCGTAATGTGCAATATGAATTCCTTCTTTTTCTAATTCAGCACAAGCTGTAATCGCTTTATTACCAATATCTCCAATGGTTAAAATAGCAACATCCTCTCCATTTTTTACTCTTCTTCCTGTACCTATTTTAATTTTTTTGAAAGTCGTTTTCCAATCGGCAGTTGTTCCTGTACCACGTGGGTAACGAATAGAAAAAGGCCCATTATTTTCTGCCTGAGCAGTAAACATTAAGTTTCTTAATTCTTCCTCATTCATTGGCGCAGAAACAATCATATTTGGAATACATCTAAAATACGCCAAATCGTATGCCCCATGATGTGTAGAACCATCTGCACCAACCAAACCTCCTCTATCTAAACAAAATACTACTGGTAAATTTTGTAAGGCTACATCATGTATTACCTGATCGTAAGCTCTTTGCATAAACGAAGAGTAAATGTTACAAAAAGGTGTTAATCCTTGAGCTGCCATTCCTGCAGAAAAAGTAACCGCATGCTGTTCAGCAATCCCCACATCAAAAGCTCTATCAGGCATTGCTTTCATCATAATGTTTAATGAACAACCTGATGGCATTGCAGGAGTTACTCCAACTATATTTTCATTTTTTTCAGCTAATTCTACAATTGTATGTCCAAAAACATCTTGATATTTTGGCGGAGTAGGATTTTTAGGGGTTATCTTAATTATTTCTCCTGTTTCTTTATTAAAAATTCCTGGCGCATGCCACTGAGTAGTGTTTCCATCTTCGGCAGGTTGATATCCTTTACCTTTTTCGGTAATACAATGTAATATTTTTGGCCCTGGAATGTCTTTTAAATCATTCATTACTTTAGCCATATAATTAACATCATGCCCATCAATTGGCCCGAAGTACCTAAAGTTTAATGATTCGAATAAATTACTTTGTTTTAATAAAGTAGATTTAATTCCGTTTTCTATTTTTTGAGCTATTGCTTGAGCATTTGGTCCAAATTTGCTCACTTTCCCTAATAAATGCCACACCTCATCTTTAACTTTGTTGTAAGTATGAGAAGTTGTAATATCAGTTAAATAATCTTTTAAAGCACCAACATTAGGATCTATTGCCATACAATTGTCGTTTAAAACAATTAGCAAATTTGTGTTTTCTACCCCGCCATGGTTCATTCCTTCAAAAGCCATTCCTGCAGTCATAGAACCATCTCCAATAATGGCAACATGTTGTCTGTCTTCTTTTTTGTATTGTGAAGCCACTGCCATTCCGAGTGCCGCAGATATTGATGTAGAAGAATGTCCTACTGCAAAAGCATCATATTCACTTTCTGATGGTTTTGGAAAACCACTTATTCCTTTATAAATTCTATTGGTATGAAATTTTTCTCTTCTTCCTGTTAATATTTTGTGACCGTAAGCTTGATGACCAACATCCCAAACCAGCTTATCATGAGGTGTATTAAAAACATAGTGTAAAGCAACAGTCATTTCTACAACGCCTAAACTTGCTCCAAAATGCCCTCCTTTTTTAGAAACCACATCAACAATAAAATCCCTTAACTCCTCACATAATTGTGGCAATTCATCTTCAGAGATTTTCTCTCTTAAATCTTTAGGAATTGTAATCTTGTTTAACAGATCTCCAACTTTATAATCACTCATACTAGTTACAAAATTATTTAGCAAATATACTTAATTCTTATCGCATTAGTAAACTTCTAAAAGTTGGATTTTAGTATATTTTAACCCTTTAAAATCAGCCATTTAGCATTTATTAACAAATTATGATTAAACCAAGTTAATTTTTATAAGTCTATATATATTATAAACTATAAAAATGATATAACTATGAGAACTTTAAAACTGAAAATTGCCGTAACAGCTTTAGCTTTAATCCCTTTTGTTGGATTTGCTCAAGAAACATCAATCCAAAAAAGTAAAGAACATCAAAAAAATATGATTAAAGAATTAAATTTAAATGAGAAACAAAGCATACAGCTAAAAGATATTAATCTTAAAAACAGAGGAAAGGTTAAAGCTATTAATGCAAAAATGGAACCTTTAAAAGCTCAGATGAAAGAATTAAAAATGATGAAAAAAGCTTTACACGAAGCTAATATGAAAGAAATTGAAGCCGTTCTAACACCCGAACAATTTATAAAATTTAAAGAAATGAAAGCTCGTAAAAAGGCAAATCGACAAGAGAAAAAAAGAAACAAGTAATAAAAAAAGCTCCGAATTGGAGCTTTTTTTTTGATTTAAAATACTGTAATGGATTGCTTGGCAACATCTGGTTTTCCGTCTGCTCCATGCACAATTACAACAAGCATATAAGTTCCTTTTGCTACTTTAACTCCCGACATGTCTCTACCATCCCAAAAGCCATCTATGGTATTCCATTTAAAAATTTGAGTTCCATTTAAATTGCAAACAGAAGCCTCAAATGAGGTTACATTTTCTCCTTCAATTCTTATTACATCTCCAATTCCATCACCATTTGGCGAAATAACTCTTGGAATTTTATCCTTATGAATTTTTGCTGATTTTGAATCAACCACTTCCTCAGAAGTTTCTTCAACAGGAGTAGCTTCTACCACTTTTTCTGAATTCACTTTCTGCTCAGGTTCAACAAGCTCAGGTTCAACTTCTTTTTCATTTTTTTGAACAGGATTTTCTGCTGCACCTTCTTTTTTAGTTGGCTGAGTAGCAACCGCAACAACATTGTTTGTTGTTATTTCAGATACTTCATCCTCTGTACTTTCTAAAGGTAGATTTGCTGGTTCAGCATTTAATGTTTTGTTTGTTTGTTCAGTTTGTTCAACAACTATCTCTTGAGTTTCTGTAACAAGAGTTTCGTCTTGTTTTTCTGAAACATCCAATACTGTTTCATCAACTTTTTCAGTAGGAATTACTTCTTCTAATTCCGTAACAACAGGAGCAATTTCTGCTACATTATCATTTTCCTTAGGAAGGTTTGCTGAAATAAAATAAGTTGCTGTAGCAACTGCTCCTAAAGCAATAACTCCTGCTATAATTTTTAAAGCAATTGATTTTCCTGCAACAGCAGTTACAGTTGTTGTTGCTGCACCCGAACCAATAGCACTTTGAACATTAGTCCAAACACTAGGATCAACTTCAGCCTCAAAACCATCAAAAGTTTCTTTAAAAACTTTATCAATATTTTCTAATTCGTTTTTCACTCTATTGTTTCTTCTTTAATTAATATCTTTTGCAAATACTTTTTCGCTCTCGAAAACTGCGATTTAGAAGTGCTTTCTGTAATATTTAATGCTTCTGCTATTTCTTTATGCGTATAACCCTCAATAACATACATATTAAAAACAGTTTTAAAACCTGTTGGCATACTTTGAATTACCTTTAGTAAATCTTGTGCCGACAATGCTTCAACAACTGTTTCATTATTACTGCCTAATTGAAAATCTACTTTATCAATAGCTACATTATTCTGTAACTTTTTATTCTTCCGAATATTATCTAAAGCAGTGTTCACAATTATTTTTCTAATCCAGCCTTCTAAAGAACCTGTTTGCTTAAACATCTCTAATTTCTCAAAGACTTTTACAAACCCCATTTGCAAAACATCTTGCGCCTCTTCCGTATTGTTGGAATACCTTAAACATACTCCCATCATTCGCTTTGAATAATACTCAAACAACTGCTTCTGAGCAAGGACATCTTTTTCAAGACACTTTTTTACTAATTGCTCTTCGTTAATTTTCATTTATTCGGTAGTAAGATGTTTTATTTTACAAAAAGGTTGCACTGAGAAATATAAAATTAAACAAATCCGTCTTGGAGTTTATTTTTACCTTTGGTTTTTAGAAAATTTTATCATGTCGAAACTTTACATTATTCCTACACCAATTGGTAACTTAGAAGATATTACTCTTCGCTCCTTAAGAATTTTAAAAGAAGTGGATGTTATTTTAGCTGAAGACACCAGAACTTCATCCAAATTATTGAAGCATTATGAAATCAATAAAAAATTAGTAGCCCACCATCAACACAACGAGCATAAATCTCTTGAACGAATAATTGATTCTATAAAAGCGGGAGAAACAATGGCTTTAGTGAGTGATGCTGGCACTCCGGCAATTTCTGACCCTGGTTTTTTATTGGCAAGAGAATGTATTAAAAACGATATTGAAGTAGAATGTTTACCCGGAGCAACAGCTTTTGTTCCTGCATTGGTAAACTCAGGTTTTCCGTGTGATAAATTTATTTTTGAAGGTTTTTTACCCCACAAAAAAGGAAGGCAAACACGCTTAAAATTATTAGCCGAAGAAACCAGAACAGTTATATTTTACGAATCTACTCACCGATTATTAAAAACTTTAAATCAATTTTTAGAGTATTTTGGAGAAAACAGACAAGTTTCTGTATCAAGAGAGCTTACCAAAATGCACGAAGAAACCATTAGAGGTACTGTTACAGAAGTAATAGAATATTACAACAACAATGTAACTAAAGGCGAAATTGTTATTGTTGT
>JBMYXB010000129.1:0-6084 GCA_049608005.1 Vicingaceae bacterium | reverse complement strand
GCTTTTAATTTATCTAAACTTAAAACTGAAGCATCAATAATTTCTCCAGCTAATAAAGGTATTGAAGCTTTTAATACTTCAGTAGCACCATCATTTCCTACAAATTGAATTTTTACATCTGTAGCCGCATCAACAGTTACCGATTTTTCACTTCCGTAGAAATCGCCTTCACTCATACTTGCTACATGCGTTTTAGAATCGCTTGCCCAAGCCCCCATACTATGTGGATTCTTCTTTGCATAATTCTTAACCGCTTTTGGAGCTCTTCTATCAGAATTACCTTCTCTTAATACAGGATTAACTGCAGAACCTAATACTTTAGCATATTTTGCTTTTGTTTCAGCATCACCAGGATAATTAGGAACAGCATAACCTTTAGCTTGTAATTCTTTAATTGCTCCTTGTAATTGAGGAATTGAAGCTGAAATGTTTGGTAATTTAATAATGTTCGCTTCTGGCGTTTTTGCTAAAGCACCTAATTCAGCTAATGCATCGCCTATTTTTTGATCGTCAGTTAAACACTCTGGGAAATTCGCTAAAATTCTTCCAGCTAAAGAAATATCTTTTGTTTCTATTTCAATATCCGAAGATGCTGTAAAAGCTTTTACTATTGGTAAAAATGAATGCGTTGCCAACATTGGAGCCTCATCTGTAATTGTATAAATAATTTTTGCCATTTTCTATTTAATTTTTAACTGATTACCTGTATTAAAATTGAGCTACGAAACTACTTATTTTACTGCTTTTTAAAAAGAGAATAAGTAGATTAATATCCGATAATTTCTATTAGTTTTACACCCGGATTGAAAAGATTAAAATTATTCACAATTAATTGTTTGAATATCTCAATAAAAATGATTTATTTTGCAGTCCTCAAATTTAAAAGAGAAAGAAAATGTCAAGAGTTTGCGATTTAACAGGAAAGAAAGTAATAACAGGTAATAATGTTTCTCACTCTAAGAGAAGAACAAAAAGAAAATTTTACCCAAATTTACAGACTAAGAAATTTTATATTCCAGAAGAAGATAAATGGATTACTTTAAAAGTATCTGGTTCTGCATTAAGAAACATCAATAAAAATGGTATTTCGGCATGTATTAAAGATGCTAAAGCTAAAGGATTTATGTAAAAAATAATTTGCTTTTTGCAAATATGAAAACGCTGTTACTTGGTAACAGCGTTTTTTTTGTTGCTATATTTACATTATGAATAAAGTTATTTTTTTTCTCTTTATATTTCCTTTTTCTGTACTAGGACAAGAAATTAAATTTGACTTCAGCCTATTAGCAGACACCAACAAAAAAGTATCTGATTACGATACTGACCAACTACCTCCTTCTTTTTTTTCTAAAAATAGGCAGACTTTAAGAAACTTAATGCCCCAAAATTCTGTTGCTGTTTTTTTTGCCAACCCCATTAGAAATAGATCTAATGATGTGGATTTTGAATACCACCAAGACCCTAACTTTTACTACCTAACAGGATTAACTGAACCAGATGCTGTTATCTTAATATTTAAAGAACAACAGCATTTTAATAAAATGACTACAGATGAAATTCTTTTTTTACAGGGAAAAGATTTAAAAAATGAGATGTGGAATGGCAAAAGATTAGGGGTTAACGGAGCCATAAAGAAGTTAAACATAACTAAGGCATTAAAAAATATTTCCTTTTTAGATTTTGAATTTAATTTTAAAGAATTTAATACTGTTTTCACCTATAATATTAGAGATGACATTAGTAATCGTTCTCCTAAAGGGGATTTATTCGGGCTAATCCAGTCTTTTCAATTAAAAACTAGCCAATCATCTAATTTGAATAACGAAGAACTCAGCTATCTAATGGCAAAGCTTAGGCAAATCAAAACTAAAGAAGAAATTGTTTTAATGCGAAAAGCAATCGAAATGACTTGCGATGCCCAAATAGAATTAATGAAAGCATTGAAACCTGGAATGAAAGAATACCAATCGGAAGCTATTGTTGAATATGTTTTTAAGAAAAATGGAGCGGAATACCCTGGATTTCCTTCAATACTTGGTGGCGGAGAAAACAGCTGCATTATTCATTACTCTAAAAACAGAAAGCAATTAAAAGACAACGACATGTTAGTAAGTGATATTGGAGCCGAATACCATGGCTATACCGCTGATGTTACCCGAACCATTCCTGTTGATGGACATTTTTCTGAAGAAGAAACCATTATTTACAACATTGTTTTAAAAGCACAACAAGCTGGAATTGATTCTTGCAAAGTGGGCAACAAATTTTGGACTCCACACAATGCTGCCACCAAAATAATTACAGATGAGCTAATAGCTTTAGGAATTATAAAAGAAAGATACCACGTTCAACGTTATTTTATGCACGGAACTTCTCATTATTTAGGTTTAGATGTTCATGATCCGGGATTACACGGAACTTTACAACCCGGAAACGTTATTACCGTTGAACCCGGAATTTACATTCCTGAAGGTTCTGAATGCGACCCAAAATGGTGGAATATTGGTATTAGAATTGAAGATGATATTTTAATTACCACCAAAGGCCCTGATAATTTATCTGCCAAAGCTCCAAGAACAATTGAAGCCATTGAAGCTTTAATGAAGGAAGAGAGTAAGTTTTAAAGCCCCTCTTAATCTCCCCAAAGGGGAGAGACTAAAAAAATGTCATTCTACACTGTTCATTGCGAGCTTGATCCGCAATGACGCACTAACTATAGTTTTAATAACAGAAAACCGAATTTTAAACTAACTCATTTAATTTGTGCTACAGTTAATTCAATTCGTGACAACGATTCAATAGTCAGCCTCCATTTAAAAACTCCTTTATCGCCTTTAATAGTTACTGGGTCAGAAGTATAAACTTGTCCATTTATCATCCCTGTAAGAACATAATTCCCTGGAGTAATCGTTCTATAAGTTGTTGTGGTATAAGGTTTCAGATTTTTAAAGCGAACTTCTCCCAACCTAATTCTATTTACATCAAATGCTAATTCATTAACAATTATTACTGAATGCTCAGGCTCCTTACTACATCCTAATAAAACAAAACAAAGCCCAATAATAAAAGTAAATCTTACTAAATTCATAAAAATCTAGTTAGCTACCTCACTCAAGAATTTAATACGCAATAAACGCATTTCTTCTTCAGAAAAAGAGCCTTCAAATTCTTCTAAGGCATCTTCTACATCATCACTTTCAGCCTCCATAAAGTATTCGAAAACTTCTTCTTGATCATCTTCATCAACTTCCTCATCAATATAATAATCAAGATTAACTTTAGTTCCAGAAAGCACAATGTTTTCAATTTCGGTTAAAATCTCATCAATATCTTTTCCTTTAGATTTTGCAATATCATCAATAGGAACTTTACGGTCAATACTTTGAATTACAAAAACCTTAATTGCAGATTTATCGACAACAGATTTCACCACCATATCTAATGGTCTGTCGATCTCATTTTCTTCTACGTAACGTTCTATTACTTCTAAAAATTCAGCACCAAACTTCTTAGCCTTTCCTTGCCCTACCCCAGAAATATTAGCCAACTCTTCCATTGTAATTGGATAACGGGTAGCCATATCTTCTAATGATGGGTCTTGAAAAATAACGTAAGGAGGCAAATTCATTTCTTTACCAACCGATTTTCTAAGCTCTTTTAAAATATTAAATAACGCTTCATCAGCTGCTCCTGCACCGCCCTTTTGAGGTATTACAATATCTCCATCATCAACATCACTATAATCATGTGATTTTACAAGTTCTACAGAAACGGGGTTTTCAATAAAAGCCCTGCCCCTATCACTTACTTTAAGAATACCGTAATTTTCTATTTCTTTTATAATATAACCGTGAATGATACATTGGCGAATAATTGCATCCCAAAATTTTTCATCTTTTTCATTCTCCACATCCTTTCCTTTCCCAAAAAGCTCATGAGTTTCATGATTAAAAGATTTAATTTCTGAACTGGCAATACCAGCAACAAAACTGGCAATATATTTTGCTTTAAAAACTTCATTTAAACCTAAAATAGTTTCTAGCAATACTTTAACATCTTCTTTTCCTTCAAACCTTTCTTTAGGATTAGCACAATTATCACACATACCTGTATCTGCACAAGCAGTACCTGTATATTCTTCTCCAAAATAATGCAACAATTGTTTTCTTCTACAAACTGCTGTTTCGGAATAAGAAACCATTTCAAAAATTAGTTGTAATCCTATCTCTAGTTCAGCAACAGGCTTTCCATGTAAAAACTTCTCTAATTTCTCTATGTCTTTGTAACTGTAAAAAGCCAAGCAAACACCTTCTCCACCATCTCTTCCTGCCCTACCTGTTTCTTGGTAATAACTCTCTAAACTTTTAGGTATATCATGATGCACAACAAAACGAACATCAGGCTTATCTATTCCCATACCAAATGCAATTGTTGCCACAATTACATCACAATCTTCCATTAAAAAAGCATCTTGATTTCTTGCTCTTGTTCCAGAATCTAATCCTGCATGGTATGGCAAAGCGTTTATTCCATTAACTTGCAAAAGCTCTGCAATTTCCTCTACCTTTTTTCTACTTAAACAATAAACTACACCCGATTTACCTTTGTATTTTGAGATAAAACGAATAATTTCTTTTTTAACATCTTTTTTTGGTCTGATTTCATAATAAAGATTGGCCCTATTAAATGAAGCTTTAAAAACTTTAGCCCCAACCATCCCTAAATTTTTTTGAATATCTTCTTGTACTTTTGGTGTTGCCGTTGCTGTTAATGCAATAATTGGCACTCTATCTATTGCTTCAATAATTGAACGCAACCTTCTATATTCTGGTCTAAAATCGTGACCCCATTCAGAAATACAATGTGCTTCATCAATTCCGAAAAAAGAAATTTTTATTCCTTTTAAAAAAGCAACATTTTCTTCTTTTGTTAATGATTCTGGTGCTACATATAATAATTTAGTTATTCCATTGGTAACATCCTCTTTAACTTGTTTTGCTTCTGTTTTTGTTAATGATGAATTGTAAAAATGTGCAATTCCTCGCTCGTCCGATAATCCTCTAATAGCATCCACTTGATTTTTCATCAAAGCAATTAAAGGCGAAACAATAATGGCTGTTCCTTCAGAAATTAAAGCTGGTAATTGATAACATAAAGATTTACCTCCACCTGTTGGCATGATCACAAAAGAATCATTTCCTTCAAGTAAGTTTTGGACAACTGCCTCTTGTTCTCCTTTAAATGTATTAAAACCAAAATATTTTTTTAGATAATCGGTTAGTGGCGCGTTTAAGGTTTGCATTAAATCGTAGTTTCTTTATATATTTGTACATAAATATACGACAATTTAATTAGTATCATTTTTTTTACTTAAAATTTTATCGACTTGAATTCATCATCAGAAATAAAGAAAATTGCAATACAAACTTTAAAAATTGAATCGGACTCGATAGCTGAATTAATCAGCCATATTAACGATGACTTTGCTAATACTATCGAACTCATTTTAAAATCGAAAGGAAGATTAGTTATTTCGGGCATTGGTAAAAGTGCAAACATTTGTCAAAAAATTGTTGCCACATTAAATTCTACAGGAACTCCTGCAATTTTTATGCATGCAGCAGATGCTATACATGGTGATTTAGGAAATGTACTAAAAGATGATGTTGTAATTTGCTTATCGAAAAGTGGTGATACGCCAGAAATAAAAGCCTTAGTACCTCTAATCAAAAATTTTGGTAATTCTTTGATTGCCATTACTGGAAACCCAAATTCTTTTTTAGGAAAACAGGCTACTTATGTTTTAAATACTCACGTAGAAAAAGAAGCTTGTCCAAATAACCTAGCTCCAACTAGCAGCACCACAGCACAATTAGTTATGGGAGATGCTTTAGCGGTTTGTCTTTTAAAAAGCCGAGGTTTCGACAGTACTGATTTTGCTAAATTTCATCCTGGAGGTGCTTTAGGGAAACAGTTAACATTAAAGGTTTCTGATATTTACATTAATAATGAGAAACCATCAGTTGCTACCAACAGTTCTATTAAAGATGTAATTATTGAAATTTCTTCTAAACGATTAGGAAT
>JBMYXB010000128.1:0-6163 GCA_049608005.1 Vicingaceae bacterium | reverse complement strand
ACAGCCAATTGATTTTTGGTAGGTTCAAAACCAAAATTTTGTAATAACGTTTTATAAAAAATGTTTTGCATAATTGAGCTGACTAAGATACCCTTTAAACTGCATTTTATACCTTTAATTAATCAATTAATATTATCGCAATATTAATTTTAGCTTTAGAGTTATTAAAGGACAAAAAAAATTGTAGATTTGTGACAAATCAATTAAAAAAGTAACAAATGAAAATTGTAATTCAGATCGTTTTAGCCATAGCATCAGTAGGAATGGCATACTTAATTTGGGATAGTATTGATAGTAAAATTGTTTTAACAGAAACTGTTGACATGAGAAATGCTGTTACCCAAGAACGATTAACTCAAATTAGTGAAGCTCAAATAGAATACAAAAAAGTAAGAGGAAATTACGCGAGTTCTTTTGATGAATTAATTGGTTTCTTAAAAAATGATTCTGTAATTCAAGTAAAAATGGAAGGTGAAGTGCCGGATAGTTTATTAGGAAAAGAAGCTTTAGCTTTAGAAATGGGAATCATTAAAAGAGATACTTCTAAAATTCCTGTAAGAAACATTTTATTTACTGATAACTTTGACAATATTGTTGATTCTATGCCTTACATTCCTTTTGCAGGAGGTAAACAATTTACAATTGCAGTAAATACTATAGAAAAAAACAAAATCAAACTACCTGTATTTGAAGTTAAGGCTGATTTAAAAGACATTTATGTTGGTTTAAAAACAGATAACGAAGGTTACGATATGGAAGACTACCTCGCTGTTGGATCTTTAGAAGAAGCCAAAACAAACGGGAATTGGGATTAATACTTAACCCTTAAAATATTATTGTAAAAGGATATGAGTTTTTCATATCCTTTTTTTTTAACTTCGCTTTTCTAGTGAGTACACAACAACCACATATTACTTTAATCGATAAATCTTTTAAAAAGAGTAAATCGCACCACTACAAATTATATGTAGAACTTAGTAATAACGGTTATAAACACACTATTTTCGACACACAAACCAATACATTTATTGGTATAGAAGAGTATCAATTTACTGATATTTATAACGACTATTCGCTAGTTGAACCATTAAAAGAAATTATAGCCCAAAACGAACTTTACAAAATTAGTTTCCAGGCAATTATTATAGCCTTTGTAAACAACAGAGCAACAATAATTCCTAATGCTATTTACAAAGCTGATAAATTAGCTAACTACCATCAGTTTAACTTCTCTAAACAAGAAGAAGATCAATTTTATGCTGATTCATTAATCAATCTTTCAGCCTACAATATCTATAGTATCCCTGATTTTATTACCGAAGCTTTTAGTAAAATTAAGAACGTTCAGTTTAAACATTTTTCATCTGCACTCATTGAATCAGCTTTATTAAGTGCAAAAAGAGAAAAAGCATTATCATTAATTAATGTTCACATTTTACCTTCTTCTTTTCAGGTTGTGGTTATAAAAAATCAAAAGCTTGAATTGTACAACTCGTTTACTTACCAAAGCAGTGAAGATTTTATTTACTACCTCCTATTTGTATTGGATCAGCTCAACATTAACAATGAAGAAGCTACTATAAAACTTACTGGAGAAGTAGAGAAAAACTCAGTTATTTACACTATTCTTTACAAGTATATCCAAACCTTAAACTTTGGTAAACGTCCAGAAAATTTGAAGTTTAGCTATATTTTCGAAGAAACACCTCAACATTTCCATTACGCATTATTTAATCAGTTTTTATGCGAATAATTAGCGGAATTCATAAAGGGAGAAGATTAATTGCACCCAACAATTTACCTACAAGACCAACAACTGATTACGCTAAAGAGGCATTGTTTAATCTAATAAATAATGAGTTTGATATTGAAAATGCTGAAATATTAGACTTATTTGCTGGTATTGGAGGAATTACTTTTGAATTTGCTTCGAGAGGTGCAAAAGAAATAGTTTGCGTTGATCAAAATTCAGGATGTATCAATTTCATAAAAAAAACAACTATGGAATTAGAATTTAACCAAATTCGAGTGTTAAAAAATGATGCATTCCGATTCTTAAAAAAATGTGACAGTAAGTATAAAATTATTTTTGCAGACCCTCCTTACGATTTAAAAAACATCAACCAAATTCCTGAATTGGTTTTTGAAAATAATTTATTACAAGCAAATGGAATGTTAATTCTTGAGCATGATAGAAACTGGGATTTTTCCAAAGCCCCAAACTTTTCTTTTCACAAAAAATATAGCAACGTAAACTTTAGTTTTTTCGAATAATAAATAAAATTAACCGCTAAGAGTTTTAAGAAATTCGCAAAGAAAAGAAGTGAATATCTTAAATTCTTAAGAATTAAATTTTGGAGCTCTTAACGTAAACGTTGCAATCTTTACGTTTAAGTTTACAGTAAAAAAAAATGAAAAATGACCGAAAACGAACTCTCAAAAATAATTATCGGATTAGGAATTGAAATTCACACAGCTCTTGGTCCTGGATTGTTAGAATCAGCTTATGAAGAATGTTTGTATTATGAATTAAAAAAGAATGGGTTTAAAGTAGAAAAACAAAAAATTCTTCCCCTTTCATATAAAGATGTTAATATAGGTAGTGGTTATCGAATTGATTTACTTGTAGAAGACAAGGTAATTATTGAAATAAAATCTGTTGAATCGCTAACTGATGTTCATTTAGCTCAAACACTCACCTATCTAAAATTATCAAAATGTAAATTAGGTTTACTCATGAATTTTAATGTTTACCGATTAAAAGATGGAATAAAACGAGTGGTAAATGGATTGTAAAACCTCTAATTCTTATAAAAAATACAATAAATGCTCTTTGCGAAAAACTTCGCATTCTTTGCGGTTAGGTTATGAACAATTCTATCTCTTATAAAAACATCTGGAAAATAGCTTTCCCTATTATTATTAGTGGTATTGCTCAAAATGTAGTAAACGTAACCGATACTATGTTTTTAGGACAAGTAAGTAATGTTGCTTTAGGTGCTGGAGGTAATGCAGGTATTTTCTATTATGTTTTAGTAGTAACAGGAATGGGCTTTACAACAGGCGCTCAAATAATTATTGGCAGAAGAAATGGCGAAAAAAACTATAATCAAATTGGAAACATAGTTGACCACACACTTTATTTTATGTTTCCGTTAAGCATTATTCTTTTTATTTTGATGCGGTTTATTTCCCCCATATTTCTAGAAGAAATTACCCTTTCTCAAAACATTTTAGACGCTTCAATTCACTACTTGAATTACCGCTCTTTCGGGCTATTTTTTGCCTACATCAACTTTGTTTTCATCGCTTTTTATGTAGGCACTACTAAAACAAAAATATTAATGCCCGTTACCATTATTATGATGCTAACCAACGTGTTTTTAGATTACAGTTTAATTTTTGGAAATTTTGGGTTTCCAAACATGGGAATTGAAGGCGCTGCTTTGGCTTCAGTAATTTCAGAAATAGTAGCCTTAACTTTTTTTATTAGCTACACGCTTTCACAAGTTGATATAAAAAAATACAACCTATTTAACTTTAAATTGTTTGACACCAATATTTTTAAAAGAATATTATCGGTAGGAAGCCCTATTATGCTCCAAGGCTTTTTGGCAATTAGCTCGTGGTTTATTTTTTTTATGATAATAGAAAAAATTGGAGAGCAAGAACTCGCTACTTCACATATCATTAGAAGCATTTACATGGTACTTATGATTCCGTTATTTGGATTTAGTTCTGCCACCAATACACTAGTGAGTAATCTAATTGGACAAGGCAACAATGCTTTTGTACTCCCGCTCATAAAAAAAGTGGTTTACATGAGCTTATTGAGTACATCCTTAGTGTTGGTCTTTAATCTGATATTCCCAACAGAAATGATTGGACTTTATACCGATGATGTTGATTTAATTATAGCAGCTATTCCTACCTTAAATGTAATTAGCGGAACCATGTTCTTTTTTGCTATTGCCCAAATTCTTTTTAGTGGAGTAAGTGGTACAGGAAATACAAAAACAGCTTTATTAATAGAGTTCATTAACATTTCTATCTATTTAGTTGCTGCATATTATATTGTTTTTGCATTAGAAGCTTCTTTACCAATTGTATGGTGCTCTGAATTTATCTATTTTGGATTACTCGGAGTAATGTCTTTTGTGTATCTAAAATGGGGCAATTGGAGTAAGGTTTTTATTTAGCCCAAATTCTTCCAAGCTCTTATTTTTACTCATTCTTAATTAGATTAAATCTATTTACAAATTATTAAATACACTTACCTTTGTGTTATGAAATATATTTACATTATTGGGCTATTTTTATTTTTTATAGGTTGTAAAAATAAGCCAACCAATCCTGAATCTAAAGAGGTTATTATTAGCACAAAAATAGAATTAGGTAAAAAACTTTTTTTCGACCCCATATTATCAGCAGACAAATCAATTTCTTGCGCAAGTTGTCATCAACCAAAATTTGCTTTTGCAGATAATAAAGCTTTATCCTTAGGGGTAAATGATAGTGTTGGTACGAGAAACACTCCCTCTGTAATGAATATGCTGAGCAGGCCATTTTTCTTTCACGATGGTAGAGCTGCCAGTTTAGAAGAGCAGGCCATTATGCCTATAGAAAACCCTGTAGAAATGAACCTTCCCTTTAATGAAGCTATTTCAAGAATTAATGCAGATAAAGAATATTTAAAACTCTTTAAACTAATATACAATAACAAACCAGACACCGAAAATATTACCAATGCTTTAGCTGAGTTCCAAAAAAGCTTAGAAAGTGATGGCAGTGCTCCGCATGATATTTGGGTAAATGATATTGATACAACCGTATTTAGTATTTCACAAAAACGAGGTAGAGAAATATTTCTTTCGGATGAATTTAAATGTTTTGAGTGTCATTTTAGTCCTGATTTTACAGGTGATGAATTTAGGAACATTGGATTATATGATAATGTTAAATTATTAGACAAAGGAAGGTTTGACATAACTAACGACTCTAATGATATTGGAAAATTTAAAACTCCAGGTTTAAGAAATGTTGCTTTAACTGCCCCATATATGCACAACGGTATGTTTAACTCATTAGAAGAAGTTATTGATTTTTATAGCAATCCTTATGATTTTGTAGAAAATCCAATTAACATAGATACTTTAATGATTGAACCTTTAAATTTATCAGATCAACAAAAAAAGGATTTAGTTAACTTTTTACATACACTTACAGACGACAATATTCCTTATAGAGACGAGAAACTACTCCAATAATTTCACTTATAAGTAGTACAACATTTAACCAACCATAATTATACAAATTATCTTATCTTTTACTGTATCTCATTTGCTTAGGATATCGCTATTTAACGTATCTTGCACTTCCATCTTAAGATATAATTATGGAAGAAAAAAACACACTAAACTTCGTAAAAGAAGTATTAAAAAACATGCCTATCGACTGGCTAAATCTGACTACACACAGGTTAGATATTTACAACGAAAGTTTAGCTAAAACAGAATTTTTAGAACAATTTGAAGCTTTATTAAACAATAACAATACAGATGTTTCAGCTTTAAGCGAGCTACCTACCGCTTTTGATTACATCAGGTTAGGCCATCCGCTTTCTTGTATTATGGAATGGGGAGTAGCAAAATTGAACAATCTAAAGGCTGAAAATGTAATTAACTTTTCTTCTAAAACAATACCTGTTTTAGCCATCTTAAGAAAGAATCTTTTAGAAAAGAAAACAACTCAAATAATTTACTCAGAAAAGTTGCCATCAATTTTTGAAGGTAACACGCTTAATGAAATTTATGGTTACAATTTTGAGTTAAAAAAAATAAATAACACTTCAGAAATTGAAGCATTTAACGGAAGTACAATACTACTTTCTGAACAAGAAAATATCTGTGATTTTAGTACTATTCCAAATGTTGACTTTTATTTAAATACAAATAGCAGTTTAGGTAGTATTTTATTAGTGACAGAAAAAAACAGCAATTATGTTTCTGAGATACAACATGTAAGGAGAAGAGAAACCATTGCTATGACTCCTGCAAACACGCTAATTGCATTACAACAGCTTACAGGAAATACTGCTGAAAGCCAAACAAACAATAGAGCTGAAAATAAGGCAAGTGTTGTTAATTCTATTAAAGAAATTACG
>JBMYXB010000127.1:0-6342 GCA_049608005.1 Vicingaceae bacterium | reverse complement strand
CCAAGCTTTATTAGCAATTTCTTCGGTTAAATGCTCAATGTAATAAGATCCATCAGCAGGGTTTTGTACTTTGTCAAAGAAAGCCTCTTCTTTTAATATGTGCTGTACATTTCTAGCTATTCTATTAGAAAAACTTAGTTTTTCAACATCGTGTGGAAGAACAGTTAAGCTGTCACATCCGCCTAGTATAGCAGACATAGCTTTAGTTGTATTTCTTAAAATTTCATAATTCACATCTTCAGTTGAATTTTCTTTGATAGATGTTTCTGAATGAATTATCATCTCTAAATTTTCAACTTTATATTGTTGTAATATAAAGTTCCACAATGTACGTGCAGCTCTTAGTTTGGCTATTTCAAAAAAGTAATTGGAGCTTATTCCAAACGAAAATTGCATTTTAGATGCAATAGTTGCAGCATCAATTCCATTGTCTGAAAGTAAATCAAGATATGTAACACCCTTACTTAGCGATTCAGCTAATTCTTCAATGATTGAATTTGTTATATCACTTTTAACTGTAATTGTTTTAAACTTATTTTTAGAATTGGTTAAGTCTGCTAATTCATCAATCTTATCAAAAGTATCGTAACTAATACTTCCTTCATTTAAGGAGATAAATTCAGAAGTTCTTTTTGGATTTGAATTGTAAAAATGAAGTTCTATAATATCTACTTGTATATCTTTTAAAAGAGCATCCATTTCTACCTGAGAATTTATTTCTCCAATAAATAAAATAGAGTTAGCTCCACCTTTTAAAGCTTGCAATGCATTTTTATTAGCTGTAGAAATATCATCTATTATTACACGCTCTCTGATTTTCCAACCCGTATTTGATTTAAGAGGTGTGTTTACTAAGTTATTTGTATCATTGTAGAATGGCTGAACAGCTATCCCTTCATCAGATTCCCAAACTAATGTTTCTTGATAATCTTTTCCTTTAAGATCTGTGTTTATTTTGTCAATCCAATCTTCTTGGCTAACTTTTTCAAAATCTTTAAATAATCCCATCTATAGTAATAATTTGCTTACTGCGAAGATAAAGAAATTGTTAGAATTCTCAGGTGTTATTCGGTTGTAAAGACAAACACTTCTTCACCTTCTTTTCTCATGAAGTAGTTTTCACGAGCAAATTTTTCTAAAGTTGCTGGATTTTCAGTTAAATCAAATAGTTCCTTGCTTGTTTTTTCTATTGCACTTTTATAGTATTCCTTTTCTTTTTCTAGCTTTTTGAGTTCTGCATTATAAGTGTAGGCAGTCATAATATTATTTTGATCAATAAAACAAACCCAAATAATAAAAAATATAAGGGTATAAGAATATTTGTTTTTAAGCCAGTATGGTATTTTATCCATCATATTATCAAAAGTAAGTGTAAGGAGAGTTATTAATTTTAATAAGTACTATTTTAATTAACAGTTTATTGTTAGTGAGATTGCTTTGTTACTTACTTTAACGTTATTAGTATGAGTAAAGCAATCTTTTATTAGGGAGTATTATTTTTTAGAAAGAAGTAGTTACATTTGCTTAAAATTTTAAAACATGATACAACGTATTCAAACCATATTTTTAGCATTAGTAGCAATTTTAGCTATTGTTTCTTCTTTTTTACCCATTATGAGTTTGTCAGGCGAGACTGGAGAATTTGTAATGAATAGCTATAAAACTTTTTCAGTAGCTGATGCTAGTATCTTAACAAAAAATATGGGAGTAGGCGTGTTGCAAGGTCTTGTTTTATTGGTAGCAATTGCTTCTATTTTTATGTTTAAAAACAGATCTCTTCAAATTAAATTATCAAAGTTTAATATTCTATTAATTGCGTTAGAAATAGTAGCTATAGTAGTTTATAGTGATTTTGCTAAAGCGGCAATAGCTGCTGTCCCAGAAACTGTAATTGTTAGTTTTAAGTTAGGGGCAATAATTCCTGTACTTTCTTTAATTCTTACTTATTTAGCTATCCGTTTTATCAAAAAAGATGATGCTTTAGTGAGATCTGCTGATAGACTTAGATAACGATAAAGTACTAACATAAAAAAAGAGGCTCTCTATTAGAGCCTCTTTTTTTATGTTATAATAAACCCGATCTTCTTAGCAAAGCTTCATTATCTGGTTCTTGACCTCTAAACTTTTTGTACAATTCCATAGGGTGTTCAGAACCTCCTTTAGATAAAATATGTTCTTTAAATTTAGCACCTATCTCTTTGTTAAAGATTCCATTTTTCTGAAAGTATTCAAAGGCATCAGCATCAAGTACTTCTGCCCATTTATATGAATAATAACCAGAGGAATATCCCCCCTGAAAAATATGAGAAAAAGCAGTACTAAAGCAAGTGTTTTCTATACTAGGGTAAAGTTTTGTTTCAGCCATAGCTTCAGTTTCAAAATCCTTAACATTTTTAATTTGTTTTGGGTTGGTGCTATGCCATGCCATGTCAACTTTTCCAAAACTTAATTGACGCATCATTCTTGTTGCTTCCATAAAATTGGCAGAAGCTTTAATTTTTTCAATTAATTCTAAAGGAATTACTTCTCCAGTTTCATAATGGAACGCAAATAACTCTAATGCTTCTTTTTCGTAACACCAGTTTTCTAACATTTGTGATGGTAGTTCTACAAAGTCTCTAAATACGCTAGTTCCAGATAAACTAGGGTAAACGGTATTGGCTAACATTCCGTGTAAACCGTGTCCAAATTCATGAAAGAGTGTAGTAACCTCATTAAAAGTTAATAATGAAGGTTTTGTTTCTGTTGGTTTAGTAAAGTTACAAACGTTTACAATGTGCGGTCTGTTATTTACGCCATCCTTTATAAATTGGTCGTTAAAAGAGGTCATCCAAGCTCCGTCTCTTTTACCTGGTCTTGGATGAAAATCAGCATAAAAAATTGCGATAAAGTTATCTTCATTGTCAGTTACTTTATAGGTAATAACATCTTCATGGTATTTATCAATATCAAAAACCTCTTCAAAATTTAAATCATATAATTTATTGGCAACGGTAAAAGCTCCTTTAATTACATTTTCTAATTTAAAATAAGGCTTTAACTGTTCATCATCTAAATCAAATAATTTTTGTTTTAGTTTCTCGGTATAGTAGGTGGCATCATAGCCTTGTAATTCCTCTAAACCATCTAGTTTTTTTGCAAAATCAGTTAACGCTGCTTTTTCTTTTAATGCAGTTGGTTTAGATTTTTGGATTAGATTTTCTAAAAAATCGATTACTTTTTGTGGCGCAGTAGCCATTTGTTCTTCTAAAACAAAATCAGCATGGTTTTTATACCCTAATAAATTGGCACGTTTATAACGTAATTCAACAATTTTTAAAACATTTTTTTGATTGTCTAAATCATCCCCTTTAGATACTTTAGAACCTGAAGCTAAAGCCATTTCTTTTCTTAATTCTCTATTGGCAGAATAAGTCATAAAAGGAAAGTAGCTTGGAAAATCTAAGGTAAATATCCATCCCTCTTTTTCTTTTGCTTTTGCAGTCATTGCCGCAGCTTCAATAATTCCGTCAGGCAAACCAACTAAATCAGCTTCGTTGGTAAGGTGCATTTCGTATTTATTGGTAGCTGCTAAAACATTTTCGCCAAAGTTTAAAGAAGTTTGCGCTAGTTCTTTATCTATAGCCCTTAACGTTTCTTTATCAGCTGTATTTAGATTTGCTCCGTTTCTAACAAAACTTTTGTAGTTTTTTTCTAATAAAGTGTTTTGTTCGGTAGTTAAATTTAATTGATCTTTTTGTTCGTAAACAGCTTTTACACGCTTAAATAAACCTTCATTCAAACCAATATCATTGCTAAATTCAGATAGGAGAGGAGAAACCTCTATAGCTATTGCTTGAATCTCATCTGAGGTTTCAGCATGATTTAAATTAAAAAATATGCTAGATACTGATCCTAATAAATTACCACTAAATTCTAGGGCTTCAATAGTATTATGGAAAGTAGGAGCTTCAGGATTGTTTACAATCTCATCAACTTCTTTTTTTGCAATTTTTATTGCTTCAATAAAAGCAGGTTTATAATGCTCATTTTTTATTTTTGAAAAAGGAGCTGTGTTATATGGTGTGTTAAATTTTTCTAATAGTGGATTCATTTTTTTCTGATTTTTGAAAGAACAAAATTAATTTTTTCTAACTGGATTTAGGTCCAAGTTCAATAACTTCTAAATCTTTTATTTCTTTTTTATCTATGGTAAAACGAACGAGTGTTTTTACTTTATGAAAACCACTTTTACCAGCAGCTCCAGGGTTAATGTGTAATAAGCTTAGTTTTTTGTCATATATCACTTTAAGAATGTGAGAATGACCTGTTATGAATAAGTCTGGAGCATTAAACTCAATACGCTTTTTTACATCTTTAGCATAGCGATTAGGATAGCCTCCAATATGTACTAACCAAACTTTTACTTCTTCACACTTAAATTTTAATTCTTTCGGAAAAATCTTTCTAATATCTTGTCCGTCAATGTTTCCATAAACTCCTCGTACAGGTTTAATTTTTGTTAATTGTTTGATTACTTCAATGTTCCCAACATCTCCCAGGTGCCAAATCTCATCAACTTCTTTAAAGTACTTTTCAACCTTAGGGTCTAAATAACCATGGGTATCTGATATTAAGCCTATTCTCATCATAAATTCAAAAGTAAATATAGCTTTGATTTATTTGTTGTTTAGTCGGATAAATAATTAATTTCACATCTTGTAGATAATAAAACGGAAATAAAAGAGTTCTATCTCAAAATTTAAAACACATGAAAAAAATAGCACTAGTAATTACTTTAGCTTTAGGAACATTTTTTACGGTTAATGCTCAAAATGAAGATAGGTTAAAACCTGTTAAAGGAGATTGGGGTTTTTCGTTAAATATATCTGGAATTATTAACAACATTGTTATCGAAAACAATAAAGATAGTATGAATCAATACAATTTATTTGCAAGACATTATATAAAAGATGATTTGGCATTAAGAGTTGGTTTTGGTACTACTTATATGAATTACAATACTTTAAATGAAGATAGTGTTACATTAGCAAGTGGAAACAGAGCTTTACAAGTTGTTGATTCTACTACATCTAGGTTTGATTTTAAAGTTTCTGTAGGTATTGAAAAACATTTAGGAACTACAAGAAGGTTAGATCCTTATGTTGGAGCTGATTTATCTATAATTAGATTGGGAGCTACTAAAACTAATAAAGATTTATCTCAAACTGATGTTACTGGTGAACATAAGGAAGAAACTGTAATAAACCAGGATGGTGGAGCAGGTTTTGGTTTAGGTGCTATTGCTGGGTTTAATTATTTTTTATCTAAAAACTTGAGTTTAGGCGTTGAGTTTGGTTATGCTTACTCTTATATTAAAAATGGTGGAGATTATAGTGGGAGTTATAGAGTTTTTCCGGTAAGTGGACAAGATATTAGTACTTCTGTATTTGGTAAAGCAAGTAGAGCAGAAACAACAATTGGAGCTACAGCAACAGGAGGTATTATGTTATCTTTCTTTTTTTAGAAAATTATCTTAACAAGGTAAGTGAACCTGTAAAAGTTTCTTTTTCTGTTTCAATGATGTAGAAATATGTTCCTTCAGAACATATTGCACCAGCGGTAGTTCTTCCATTCCAACCTTCATTTAATTGAGAAGAAGTGTAAATTAATTCTCCATAGCGGTTGTAAATTTTCATACTTAACGCTGAAAAATTTCCTGTAGGTTTAAATAAATCGTTTATTCCATCTCTATTGGGTGAAAATACATTTGGAATTTTAATGGCACTCGTGTCTGAAGTATCAGAAGTTAATACGTAGTTTAAATTATTTAGGGTGTTATTGGAAGCTAATGAAGGAGAGCTAAAAAAGCTCATAATAGCAAATGTTCCAATTAATGTGATGTGTTTCATCCTAAATAAATTCATTTCAATTACCGCAATATCCTACAAATAAGTTGAAAAATCAAGCAAAATCGTATTTTCCTAATTGGTATAAGTGTTTTGCATGGCTCGAAATTGCTCCAAATAATGTATGTTGATGATAAGGAACATTAAATTCTATAGCAGTATTTTTAACAATTTCAGAGATTTTACGATAATGTACATGGCAAATGTTTGGAAATAAATGATGCTCAATTTGAAAATTTAAACCTCCAACAAACCAAGATAATGGTAAATTGTTTTTAGCAAAATTTGCGGTTGTATGTAATTGGTGTATAACAAAATTATTTTCCATTTTTCCATTCTCGTCAGGTTGAGGAAATTTAGTTTCTTCAATTACGTGTGCCAACTGAAAAATTACAGAAATTATAAATCCACAAGTAAAGTGCATAATAAGGTAAAAGACAATTGTTAACCACCA
>JBMYXB010000126.1:0-6378 GCA_049608005.1 Vicingaceae bacterium | reverse complement strand
GCACCTAAAGTTGCACCAGCAGGTATTGCAATAGCTAAGGTGTATGGTCCTCCAGCACCACCAGCGTTTGGTAAAGAAAATTCTTCTCCAGGATCTGTAAAATTATAATTTTGATTAAAATCTACCCAAACTTTTACCTGATCACTTGAATAATTATTTGAATAAGCAACACTTAAATTATGAGATGCACCTCTTGCTAAAGATGCAGACATGGCAGTATAATCTGTATAGCCATCATCTCCAGTAGTATTATTAATTGTACCTAAAGTTACATTGGTAATGTATTCAGAACCACTGTTACTAGTTCCTGCTGCACAATAAACAGGAGCAGTAGCATTGATGTAATTTGTTTTTACTTCAGTATCATTATCTCCAGCATTAGCTGCAAGTAATGTAACTGTATAAGTACCAGTATTATTAAAAGTAACTTGTGGGTTTTGCGAGTTAGCGTTAGTACCACCTTGGTAAGTAACTGTGTTAGGCGAAAATGACCAAGTCCATGATGTAGGAGATAAATTTGTATTATCAGTAAAAGTTACTGTTTCGGCTGTGTTTGGATTTGTATTGCTTGCAGAAAAGTTAGCTGTAAAAATATTTGGATCATTAAATCCATTAGAAGAAAACAAACCTCTACCATGAGTTGCGGCAATTACTTCATTATCAGAAGTTCTCATTTGCAGCATATCAACTCTAACATTTGCTAAGCCAGAGTTTGATGTTGTCCAACTAGGAGATCCAGCATTTAAATTTGTTGTAGTCCATACACCAACTTCTGTTGCAACAATAACTTCATTATAATCGTTAGGATTAAAAAGTGCAGATCTAACAGGCATGTCAGGTAAGTTACCCTCTTTAGATACCCAAGTTGGAGATGCGTTTGTTCCGTTTGAAGTGTACCAAACAGAAGTAACCCCATAGTTAGAAAAGGTAACTAATATTTCATCTTCACTTGCTCCAAAAACAATAGAAGAAACAGAACCTGTAGGAAATGATCCTCCAGTAATATCCGTAGAAGCAACTGTACCTTGTGCATTGGTTAGTTTAAAAATTCTACCAGCAGCGGTTCCTACAAAAACGGTAGAAGATGTTGTAGTATAAGGAGATACGCTTATTTCTGAAACATCTGAACCAATATTTGGGATTGTTAGTGTTCCAACTACTGGTGTAGCACTTTCAAAATTAGTAATTCTATATAATGAAGTTTGAGTTCGGTAAGTGTAAAGTATGTTTTGATTATTATCTAAATC
This sequence comes from Vicingaceae bacterium, assembly GCA_049608005.1. Taxonomy (GTDB): domain Bacteria; phylum Bacteroidota; class Bacteroidia; order Flavobacteriales_E; family Vicingaceae. The sequence goes on along the minus strand of JBMYXB010000126.1, from coordinate 5,131 downwards.
ACTTTGGTTAATAAAGTTACCTGTTGATTGATCACTGTTAATTTGACTAAATGAAGAGCCAGTATTAGAAGAGTGATAAATAGAATTTCGAGTATAACTAGTTGTTTGGTAAGCTGCATTTGTTTGGTCAATATGACAATACCCACCATCTCCACCAGAAACCTCAGTTGTTGAGTTCACTCCAGCAGTATTGTATCTTTGAGATCCGTTATCTTGAGCTCCAGCTAAAAAGTTGTTTGATCCTGCAGTTGGGTTTATCGCACAAGCATAATATTGAGTTACATTATAACCATTAATTCTGTGGTTTAAAGTTGGTGTTGCTGCATTTCCATTAGTAGAAAGGTAAACCCCACCATCATTACCAAATAATACTTCAGTAGAAGAGCCATTTTTATAAACAATAGTGTGCTGATCGGCATGAACTTCAGAAACAGTTAACGCTGCTAAATTGTTGTTGTTAGACCATTTAGAAATTTGAGTCCAAGCACCACCACCATCAGTAGTTTTAAAAAGGTCAATACCTCCAATCATAACAGTACTACTATTATTTGGGTCAACATCTAATGTTAAATCGTACCAAGCTTGTCCTCTTGTAAAATCAGTATTTGGAATTCCGTTATCAACATCACTAGGTTCTGATCTTGTTGTAAAAGTTGGTGATGCATTTGTAGCATTAGTACATTGCTTAAAAGCACTCATTACTTGGCCTACTTCAAAAGCAGCATAAACATAATCAGCATCTGATGGTGCACAAGCTAAGTTTATTCGACCTGGACTACTATGTGTGTGTCTTAATGTAAAAGATGTTCCGCTTGTAGATGAATATATTTTACCACCACCATTACCAAAAGAATTTTCGTCAACACCAACCCACAATGTGTTGTTTGCAGATATATCTATATCTGTTGGAGTTTCAGGAGTTCCGCTAACATTAGGGAGAACTTGATTCCAGCTTGACCCTCCATTAGCAGACCTTTGTAAACCTTGAAAAGCTCCATGGAATTGCCCTTGATAATATTTTCGTGCAACACCTGCATAAATAACACCTGTTCCACTTTCATTTCTTACTACTAAATCATTAATATAATGAAAATCATCTGTTGAGGGTAATTGACTAAAACTTGTTCCTCCATTGGTTGATTTCCAAATACCTGCTCCTCTACTAGCTCCAGCACCCCATCCTTCTCCAGTTCCTATATAAATGGTGTTAGCATTGGTAGGATCAAAAGCTATAGCTGTTACTGCTATGTTGTCCCAAAAATCATTTACTCGTTGCCAAATAGATGAGTTGTTGGTAATGTCATTATTATACCATAAACCACCAGTAACACTTCCTGCCCAAACTTTATTTGCTACCGAAGGATCCCAAACTAAAGCTCTTGTTCTACCACCAACATTATCAGGGCCTCTTTCTACCCACGGAGTTGCAGCACCACCCGGAGCAGTTCCTTGTACTGTTTGCTGCATGTTTTTAGTCATGGTTAAAACAGCAGTTAGCTTTTCTCTTTCAGGCCTTCCTAAGACAGGGTTCATTGTTGCTAAATAATCTTGCTCCCAAGCTAAATCAGGCCTATCTTTTTTAGGCATTTCATTTAATTCTTCTTCAGTAAATCTTATTTGAGAGAATTCATGCTCATTTAAGAATTTTTCATAACTAACACGCTCAGCTTCACTTACAGTTTGTGGAGATGATTTTTTTAGGATATTAAAACTTGCAACAGCAAGAATTAACAACGTAGTACCTGATAGAGTAAGGAGTAGATTTTTTTTCATGATTAATTTATTTTAGTTGTAAAGATAGTGTTAATTTAATTTTTCTATAAAAAAGAGTCTTTTTAATATTAAAAATAAGAGTACAACAATTATTCTGTTTTTGCAAAAAAATGTTGTGAATGACGTGTTTTTGTATATGAATGACATGTTTTTATAAAAATGGGTTATAATAATACCTCTAATTGCTTTTTTTCAGCTAGCAATATTAGAATAACTATTTTTATAAAAAATTAAATTAGTTATGAAGAGTTTTAATAGTGTAGTACTTACGTTGTTGCTTTTAAGCAGTGTTTCTTGTAAAAATGTTGAACACACACCTGGTTTAAGTAATGAGATAAGTATTATAAAAAAAATTAAAACGCCACTTGGTGGTGGGATGGTTAAAGGTGGGATGAAAATTTCTTTAACCCTTCAAAAAGAAACTAAAGTTCAGTTGGATTCTATTGTTTACAATAAAAAAGCTGCAGAAATTAATGAGGTAAAGCAGAATGCTAACACTGTATGGGTTGAGAGTTACTTTTATAATGAGAAAAAAATGATTGAAGGCATGGGTATGAAAGAATATAAAGCTGAAGGGAATTCTTGTAGGTTATTTTACACCATAAACGGAAAAAGTAAAAGTATTTTAGTAACTACTTTAGAGTTGAAAAATGAGGAAACTTTATGGGAATAATTAGTGTGTTATAGCTATGCTTATAGGTGGGTAAAAACAAGTGATGATATATAAAGGTGTCATTTTATGTTCATATAGTTAACAATGTTTTTAAACTCAGCAATTGTATGTTGGCTAGCTTTGTTGTTTTGAAGCCAAGTTATATGCTTAGAAATAGTTTTAGAAGAATTTTCTTTTTCGGTTAACGATAAATTTTGAGTGTTGTAATGGAACGGTCTTTCTAAAATGTTAAGGTAAATGTTGTTGATTTCTAACAGTTTAGTTTCTACTAATGTTTTATGTAAAATAGGTAAATTGTTAATGTTTAAAGAACTTACTGTTGGGGCAATTTCAAAATAAATATCAGGACAAACAACTAGCATTTCTTTTCTGTTTTGAATAAATTGTTTCCAATTAAACCCTTCGCGTATTTCAGAACCTAGCTGATGACTGGCATCTATACTTGCACTAACATGCACTTTTTTAAATTTCTTCCAAATCTTTAAAATGTTTTTATCCTTAAAATTAAGGTTAGAAAAATTGGTGTTGTACCGTAATTCAATATCAAATAATTCTCTTTTTTCAAGTGCCTCTAAAATTTGGTAATGCTCCTCCATTATGAGAGGCTCGCCACCTGCAAAATAGATTTCTTCTACTTCGTTTATGTATTCAAAAAGCTCATCAAAGTTATTGGTAAAAGCTTTTATTATTCTTTCGTTAGAAGCGTTTCTTTTACTGCCCTCTTCAAACCAAGCAGAGCTGTTACCATGCCAACAGGTTTTACATTTAAAATTACAGATGTTAGAAAAACGAATGTCTAAATAAATGGGCTCAGGATTATTTTCTTCAACTCTCGTTAAATCTTTTTTGTATTTCTGATTAGAAATTTGTCGTAAGCTTTGTTTGCCAGATTTTTCAATGTTATAACAATGACTACATCTTTTATCTGCAATGTCATTTTTGAACTGCTCTCTTAATGCCTCAAATTTCTTTCCGCTCCAAATTTCTTTGATGGATTGTTCTTGTACATTCCCTAAAAACCGTTTGTTGTTACAACAAGGGCTAACTCTGCCGTTTTGAGAAACATGTAAATGAACCCAAGGAAGAATGCAGAAGTGTTGTTTGTTAGTTAATGACATTATTGCAAATGTACGTCATTGCGGGCTTGACCCGCAATCCCCTTATTAATAGTTTTACATTTCAATTGTATCACTTAAGTCAACCCAATCTGAATTGAGTTTTTCAATTAGTTCGTTTTTCCATTCTTTTTTCCAATTTTTAATGTTCTTTTCTCGACCAATTGCTTCTTCAATAGAAGAGTAATATTCAAAATAAACCAGTTTATCACAATTGTATTTTGCAGTAAAAGAATTAGGAAACGCCTTGGTTTTGTGTTGACAAATTCTATGGTATAAATTAGAGGTAACTCCTAGATAAAGTACGTTATTATGTGTGTTTGACATGAAGTAAATAAAACCGCCTCGTTCCATTTTACTAAGATAGCTCTTTTTTGGAGATTGCGGGTCAAGCCCGCAATGACGACTCAGGAAAATATCCCGTTAATAAATTGGATAAGATTGAAGGGGTGTTCCAGAGTGATTAACTTTCTTTTGAGGAATTAGCATTTATTCGGTCTTGAATTTCTTTGATTACCGGATGTTCATTAAAAAATTAAGAACGTTTTGTGTTCTGCAAGGAAATGGATCTTCTTCCCATAGTGTGTTGGTTCAAGGAAGTGTATAAAGATCATTCTTGGAGAAATGAGCCTATTCTCACTTATTTTTCTAATGCTGCTTAAGCTTATTTTGTTTGTTTTATAAAAATTACTTACATATAGATAGTTGTCATCAATTGAAACTTTTTTAGAACTGCCAATTGTGAAAAATATAATAGAACTAGCTAATATCCAAATTCCAAAAGTAGTTAACCCAGATTCCCACTTTTGAGAAAGAACTATAATAGCGCCAGTCCCAAAACCAATTATCCAAAACCCTGAAAAAATGAATTTTAGAAAAAAAGTAAATGAAGATGATAATACTCTCATTTACTTCCTCGTATATTCATGCACAAACTTGCAAAGCTGTTTTACGTTTTCAACAGGGGTTCCTGGTAAAATACCATGTCCTAAATTGAAAATATGACCGTCAATTCCTTTAACAGAATCTAAAATCTTTTTTGTTTTGGCTTCAATAATATCCCAATCGGCAAATAAAGCTGTAGGGTCTAAATTACCTTGTACAGCAACTTCGTAGTTTAAATCTTTCCACGTTTTTGCTAAATCCGTTTTCCAATCAATAGCAATAACATCAGGATTCGCTTTTCTTAAGCTTGGTATTAAATGAGCAGAGTTTACACCCATAGAAATTAATGGAACGTTAGGGTATTTTCCTTTAACAATTTCAATCATTTTTTCTACATGAGGGTAAACATATTCGTTGTAATCGTCTATGTCTAAAGCACCCACCCAGCTATCAAAAATCTGAACAGCCATTGCACCACTTTCAATCTGAAAGTTTAAGTAGTTCGCCATTACAGTTCCTAACTTATCCATTAGTAAATGCCAAGCTTTAGTTTCGTTGTACATAAAAGATTTCATGGTCTCATAATTCTTAGAAGGACCACCTTCAATCATGTAACTCGCTAAAGTAAAAGGTGCTCCAACAAAACCAATACAAGGAACATTAAGTTCTCCTTTAAGGATAGTTA
>JBMYXB010000125.1:0-6606 GCA_049608005.1 Vicingaceae bacterium | reverse complement strand
TAAAAAAACAAGACGAAAATCGTGGTATTATTTTCTGTAAAACCAAAGCGGCTACACAAAAATTAACTAAGCAATTAAATGCTAAAAATGTTGCTGTAGATTGTATACATGGAGATTTAACCCAAAAAGAACGTGATAAAGCTATGCGTGCTTTTAAAAATGAAAGTTTACAAGTTTTAGTTGCTACAGATATTGCTGCCCGAGGAATTGATGTTGCAGAACTATCGTTTGTGGCACATTACCAATTACCTGATCAGGAAGAATACTACACGCATAGAAGTGGAAGAACTGCAAGAGCTGGAAAAAGAGGGATTTCTTTAAGCTTTGTTACTTCTCAAGAAATGAAACAATTAAGGTATTTTGAAAAAGCGTTAGGAATTACATTTGATCAAGCGAAGTAAATATTTGAAAATCAAATAGTCTCTTTTTTTTAAAATTTTTTTAACTCATTTTTATTATTAGATTTGTTAGCATTACTAACAAATTATGAAAATATAAATATGGGATTTTTTAATACAATTAAAAACAAACTTGGTATCGGTGGTGTAAAAGTAGAATTACAAGTTCCTGGTCAAGTAAAAAAAGAAGAAGCTTCTGTAGATGGTAAAGTTATTTTAACAACTAAAAGCGAACAAGAAATAGTTACCATTACTGTTAAATTTATTGAAGAATTTACAACTGGTCGTGGTGATGATGAAAAGACTAAAGAATTTGAATTAGGTGTTCTTAATTTACCTGGAAACTTTACAATTAAGCCAGGAGAAAGAAAAGAAATTCCTTTTACCCTACCATTTACCCTACAAAATTCTAACGCTGATGATCTTAAAGAAAAAGGTGGAGCATTAGGTGCACTAGGTAGTGTTGCTAAATTTGCAAACAAAGAAAAATCAGCATATAAGATAGATGCTGAGGCAGATGTAAAAAGCGCTGCACTAGACCCTTCTGATGATAAAGATATTAAAGTAGTCTAGTGATGATACAGTTTTTTAAAAATATAGCAGAGTCCAAATGGTTTGGAAACTTTGTAACCATTGCAATTTTAATTGCTGGTGTTTTGGTAGGTATGGCTACCTATCCAGAATTTTCTGAAAAACATGCTGGAGTTCTTGATTTGATGAATAAAATAATTCTTGGAATCTTTATTGTTGAGATTGTTGTAAAAATGCTAGCTGAAGGTAAAAAGCCTTGGATGTATTTTACAGATGGTTGGAATGTTTTTGATTTTGTAATTGTTGCTGCGGCATTCTTACCTTTTGGAGGAAGTTCTGTAGCTATTTTACGTTTATTAAGGTTATTAAGGGTTCTTAAATTGGTAAAAGCCTTACCTAAGCTACAAATGTTAGTTGGAGCACTTTTAAAGAGTATTCCTTCTATGGGTTACGTTTCTATACTTTTATTATTACTTTTTTACATCTATGCAGTAGCTGGAGTTTTCTTCTTTAGAGAAAATGATCCTATACATTTTGAAAATCTTCAAATGTCAATGCTTTCCTTATTTAGAATTGTAACATTAGAAGATTGGACTGACATTATGTATATTAACATGTATGGCTGTGAAAATTATGGTTATGATGGTAATGAGAGTTTATGTACCAATTCTTCTGCAAACCCAGCAGGAAGTGTATTCTTCTTTGTATCATTTGTACTAATTGGTACTATGATAATGCTAAACTTATTTATTGGTGTAATTATGACCGGTATGGATGAAGCTAAACAAGAAGCAAAGGATGCATTATTGGATGAACAAAATGTAGAACATAATGTAACTATTGATTTAGATCAATTAGAGAAAAAATTAGTTGAAGTTCAAGATCTTGTCACTCAACTTAAGAGTGACGCTAAAAAAGAAAGCGAAAACTAAGCAATAAAATTTTCAACAGCATTGGCTAATAAGCTAGCTGATGCTGTTGATTTTCTAAACCATAATTCAGGTTCAATAATTTCTAGTTCTACTAGCGCCAAATTATCATCATTATCCCAGGTTACATCTACCCTTCCGTAAACCGGAACAGTTTTACATTTAGCCATTACATTTTGTACAAATTCTATTTCTTGTGGCGATGCTTCATATTCGTGTAAAGTTCCCCCATGGTCATCTTGCACTCTAAAATCTCCTGCTTTAGCTTTCTTTAATACAGCATGACTATATTTTCCTCCGAACACCATAAAGGATACCTCTCCTTTTGTGGTAATGTTTTTAAGAAATGGTTGAATTAGCATGGCTTCTTCAGCTATTAACGCTGCAAAAATTGATTCGTGTTGGTCTGCTTCTCCCTTTTTAATTTTATAGGTATGACGAGCAGCTCCAGAAACTGCTGGTTTTAAAATAACATCTTCCCAACCAGTAGCTGCAATAGCTTGTTTCAATGTTCTGGTATCTCCTATCTCAACAAAATCAGTTTTAACTATGTTTACTCCTGCTTTTTCTAAATCAGCCAAGTAATGTTTATCCATATTCCAGATAATTTGCTCAGCAGGGTTTATCAGTTTTGTTTTTTGTGAAACTTCAGTTAACCATATATAAAACTCAGGAAAACGATCAAAATAATCCCAAATGGCTCTAAATAAAACATATTTAGTGGAACTCCAATCAAAATCAGGATTATCCCAATTAGTACGGTGTACTTTTAAACCTTTAGCTTCTAAAGCATCAATTATTAGTTTATCTTCTAATAAAACATTATCAATGTAAACATCCGTTTTGGTTGGATTTACATATTCTGCTTGTGTTAGGATTGTGATGTCGTATTTCATATTGAATTTAAAAGGAAGTAACTACTTATTTCGATAAAGAAAAGTTGATAGGAAGATTGTACGATACTTTCACTTTTTTTCCTTTATGTTCTCCGGGGTACCACTTTGGCATCAACTTCATCACTCTCAAAACTTCATTATCACAGTTTTCAGTTAAGCCTCTTAATATTTTTGGTTCTGTTACTGAGCCATCTCTATCTACAATGAAATTAACATAAACTTTGCCGTGTATATTACTTGACTTTTCTTTTTCTGGGTAAACAAGATTATTTCTTAGAAAAGAAAACAGGCTATCTATGCCACCTTTAAATTCAGGCATCTTATCGACAAGTGTATGAACTGAATTAGTATCAGAAGTATCTATTTCCATAATCATTTCACCCATTATTTCAATATCTAACATTTCTTTTCCTGAAAGAATTGAATCACTATTATTGGGTAAATGATTATTATGACTTTTACAAATAGGTTTTTCAACTAAAGTATCATCAATATATGTTAAACTATCTTTAACATCTTTCGGTTCAATAACAGTTGTGTTAGTCTGATTATTAATTATATTTCTTGAGTTATTAGAAACTGGATCATTACATGAAACTAAAGCTAAACAAGCCATTGAAAGGATTGCAAAAGCATAATTATTATTCTTTTGTCTTCTTAGACCATTGATTAATACTTCTAATTCTTTGTGATGAAAATCTAATTGAGATTTTTTTAACCTTCCACAAACAGAACCATTCTGATTTTGTATAAGATAACTAAGTATTTCTTCTTTTGATTTATTTGTAAAGTCAAACACATCTTTTGCACAGTTATCACAGTATCTGGAAACGATTCCAATTTTCATCGAGTTCCAATCTTCACCACAAGGACTATTTATGTTTAATTTCATACTCAAATTTAACTAAAAAATAACTTAGTTATTGCTTTAAAAGATTCCACACTTCATTTTGTTATCAAATTAAAATTTGAGCAAAATATCGTTCTGAATGACAGGTTTAATTTACCAGTCTCCTCCAGCACCACCACCACCGAAATCACCACCACCAAAACCACCAAAATCACTACTATTCCCAAAACTAGTATAAGCAATAACTCCTCCTGCAGCCATTCCGTAGCCATTAGCCCTACTTCCACTACCCAAGCATTTAGAATTTATTACTCCCAATAAACCTATGTTTTTATATAGCTTTCCTCTATCTTGTTTTAATACAATTAAAATTCCATCCAACAATAAGTAAAACAAGACAAAGTTGAAATTGATAACAAAATTTGAAAATCTCCAAAAAAGAACTGCTACTAGTAGAAACAAAGGAATTGCAAAAAAACCTGCCGAAAAAATTAGCAATAACAATATGAATAGAGCAACTATAATTAAAAATACATATAATATGATGTAATGAAATTTTATTGGTTTATCCAATAACTTCCAACAGCTTTTAAATTGACTGCCCTCATTACCAATAATCATACTAAGAAAAAAAGGCTCTATTTTATCCGAATAATAGGTATATTTCCTCCTTGTTCTCCTTGCATTTTCTTCATAAAAAGCTAATTTCTTTTTTGCACTTTTATATTCTCTTTGTTTTATCTTTTCTAAGATAGAAAACTTATCTCTTGCCTCATCAAAGGTTTTACTCAAATTAATAAATAGAGTATCTAATTCTGAATCATTACTATTATAAAAATAAAATATATTATATAGAAAAGATACAAGCCAAATACCAACCGTAAAAATAATTATTGCCAAAACCACATCTTCCATATTTTACCAACTACCTCCTGCACCACCTCCGCCAAAAGAACCTCCTCCGAAACCACCAAAAGAGCCTCCTCCTGAAGTAAAGTTGCCAAATGAGCCACCATGACTTCTGTTAGAAGCATTTAACAATGCCCATGCAGCCCAAAAGCCCATATTATTTGTTGAAGCATAACTTCTTGTTTTACGAGCTTTCATTAGCATTATTAAAATAAAGATAAAAATTACTCCTAAAAACGGCAATATACTTTTTACTCCTGCACTTTTAGCATATTCATCAGCAGAATATTCGCCTCCTGTTATTTCCATTGTTGTAATAGCTGCATTGGCTATTCCACCATAATAATCCTTTTGCTTAAAATGAGGAATCATCTCATTTTCAATAATTCGTTTGGCAATGGCATCAGGTAAAACGCCTTCTAAACCATATCCAACCTGAATATTGGTTTCTCCTCTTCCATCAATTTCTTTTGGTTTCACCATAATAACGATACCATTATCTTTTCCATCTTGTCCTACACCCCATTTCTCCGCTAATGTATGTGTAAAGTCAAACTTATCATAACCACATAAATCGGTAACGGTTACAATTAAAATTTGTGTTGATGTAGAGTCTTCAAAAGTTAATAATGCTTGTCGCAATTGCTGTTCTTCAGCAGTTGTCATTACATCAGCATAATCCTGTACTAAGTCTTGTACAGGTGCTTTTTCTAATAAACAATCTTGTGCATTTAAGGTTGTAAATGCAGTAAGTAGTAATAGTAGTAAAGCCCCTCTAATTGCCGAATCAACCTTATTGATTCTCCTCTTAATATCAAACCCTGAAAGGGAGACTTTTAATTGTTTCTGTATTAACATTCTTTTTATTATTTTAAAAATACTCTCCCCCTTCGGGGGAGTTGGTGGGGGCTCTTACTCCCCAAACGAAATATCATCTGACAATTCGTTTACATCATCACTTTCATAAGGATAATGTGCCTTTAATTGTTCTCCTGCCAATTTAATCCCATTCGCTAGTCCTTCTGCAAATTCACCTGCCTTAAAATGGTTTATCATTACATCTCTAGTAGCATCCCAAAAGTTTTTAGGAACCTTTAAATTAATTCCCTGGTCTCCTAAAATTGCTAGTTTTCTGTCTTCAACAGCTAAGTAGATTAAAACACCATTTCTCAGTTCCGTTTTTTGCATATCTAACTGGTCAAACATAAATGCTGCGTGATCTAACACATCTTCTTTGCACTTTTTTTCAATATGCACTCTAATTTCACCAGAAGTGTTTAATTCTGCTTCTTTTATTGCTGCAACTATTTGTTGTTGTTGCTTTTCTGTAAATAAATCTTTTGCCATTCTTCTTTTTCTTAAAATTCTACTGTTGGTGCATTTTCTGAACCTTCTTGAGCTTCAAATCTAACTTTAGCTTCAAAACCATACATTGCATTAAATACATTGTTAGGAAACTTTTTAATGGTCTTATTGAACTCTCCTACTGCTTGATTGTATTTGTTTCGTTCTACATTAATTCTGTTCTCAGTTCCTTCCAACTGCGCTTGCAATTCTAAAAAGTTTTGGTTGGCTTTTAAGTCAGGGTAACGCTCAGAAACCATCATTAATTTTCCTAAAGCACCTGAAATTCCTGTTTGAGCTGCTTGATATTGCTTAATTGTTTCTGGAGTTAATTTCGAAGCATCAATATTAATACTTGTTGCCTTTGCTCTAGCTTCCATCACTTCTGTTAAGGTTTCTTTTTCATGCTCAGCATAACCTTTAACAGTGTTAACTAAATTAGGAATTAAGTCTGCTCTTCTTTGGTAAGAACTTTCCACATTTGCCCATTGTGTAATTGCATTTTCTTCTAGTTCTACCATACTGTTGTATCCACATGATGATAACATTGTAGCTGCAACAACTACAAGTAATAAAGTTTTAATTTTTTTCATTGTTTATCGTGTAAAAAAAAGGCTCAATTAAAATTAATTGAGCCTTTTGGGTTTATATTAATTCTATACTTTGATTGATAAATTTAGTCAATTCTTCTCCCTTTAACATGTTTTGAGATAATAAAGCTAAATCAGCAGTACGTTTTGTAATTTCTG